>NZ_CP054931.1:3952500-3955000 GCF_013364355.1 Stenotrophomonas sp. NA06056
CACCAGGGAGGCGGTTGGAGTGTCGCTTGGACGCCGTGTCTTTGCAGGGGGCGGGCACGGTGATGCCTGCGATGCAAAGAGACGCGCCTGAGCGCCTGCCTCTCGTTTGGTCTTGTGACGTAGCGTGCACCTGGATCTATCGACATGTCATGTCGGCCAAGGCAACTTGAGGTTATATGGTCAAGCCTCTCGGATCATTAGTATCAGTTAGCTCAATACATTGCTGTACTTACACACCTGACCTATCAACCACGTAGTCTACATGGTTCCTTCAGGGGGCTTGTGCCCCGGGAGATCTCATCTTGAGGCGCGCTTCCCGCTTAGATGCTTTCAGCGGTTATCGCTTCCGAACATAGCTACCCGGCAATGCCACTGGCGTGACAACCGGAACACCAGAGGTTCGTCCACTCCGGTCCTCTCGTACTAGGAGCAGCCCCTCTCAAATCTCCAACGCCCATGGCAGATAGGGACCGAACTGTCTCACGACGTTCTGAACCCAGCTCGCGTACCACTTTAAATGGCGAACAGCCATACCCTTGGGACCGACTACAGCCCCAGGATGTGATGAGCCGACATCGAGGTGCCAAACACCGCCGTCGATATGAACTCTTGGGCGGTATCAGCCTGTTATCCCCGGAGTACCTTTTATCCGTTGAGCGATGGCCCTTCCATACAGAACCACCGGATCACTAAGTCCTAGTTTCCTACCTGCTTGATCCGTCGATCTTGCAGTCAAGCACGCTTATGCCTTTGCACACAGTGCGCGATGTCCGACCGCGCTGAGCGTACCTTCGAGCTCCTCCGTTACTCTTTAGGAGGAGACCGCCCCAGTCAAACTACCCACCATACACGGTCCCCGACCCAGATAATGGGCCCAGGTTAGAACGTCAAGCACGACAGGGTGGTATTTCAAGGATGGCTCCACCACAGCTAGCGCCATGGTTTCATAGCCTCCCACCTATCCTACACAGACGAACTCAACGTTCAGTGTAAAGCTATAGTAAAGGTTCACGGGGTCTTTCCGTCTTGCCACGGGAACGCTGCATCTTCACAGCGATTTCAATTTCACTGAGTCTCGGGTGGAGACAGCGCCGCTGTCGTTACGCCATTCGTGCAGGTCGGAACTTACCCGACAAGGAATTTCGCTACCTTAGGACCGTTATAGTTACGGCCGCCGTTTACTGGGGCTTCGATCAAGAGCTTCGCCTTGCGGCTGACCCCATCAATTAACCTTCCAGCACCGGGCAGGCGTCACACCCTATACGTCCACTTTCGTGTTTGCAGAGTGCTGTGTTTTTGATAAACAGTCGCAGCGGCCTGGTTACTGCGACCCTCTTCAGCTATAGCTCGCACGAGCCACCAAAAAGGGTGCACCTTCTCCCGAAGTTACGGTGCCATGTTGCCTAGTTCCTTCACCCGAGTTCTCTCAAGCGCCTGAGAATTCTCATCCTACCCACCTGTGTCGGTTTACGGTACGGTCTGCGTAAGCTGAAGCTTAGGAGCTTTTCCTGGAAGCGTGGTATCAGCAACTTCGCCATAAAGGCTCGTCTCGGTGCTCGGTCTTGAAGGATCCCGGATTTGCCAAAGATCCAAACCTACCGCCTTTCCCCGGGACAACCAACGCCCGGTATGCCTAACCTTCTCCGTCCCTCCATCGCACTTACGCGAGGTGCAGGAATATTAACCTGCTTCCCATCGACTACGACTTTCGTCCTCGCCTTAGGGGCCGACTCACCCTGCGCCGATTAACGTTGCGCAAGGAAACCTTGGGCTTTCGGCGTGCGGGTTTTTCACCCGCATTATCGTTACTCATGTCAGCATTCGCACTTCCGATACCTCCAGCAGACTTCTCAATCCACCTTCAACGGCTTACGGAACGCTCCTCTACCGCGTACATATAAATATGCACACCCCAAGCTTCGGTTCTGTGCTTAGCCCCGTTAAATCTTCCCCGCAGACCGACTCGACCAGTGAGCTATTACGCTTTCTTTAAAGGGTGGCTGCTTCTAAGCCAACCTCCTGGCTGTCTGTGCCTTTCCACATGGTTTTCCACTTAGCACAAAATTTGGGACCTTAGCTGTGGGTCTGGGTTGTTTCCCTTTTCACGACGGACGTTAGCACCCGCCGTGTGTCTCCCATACAGTCCGTCTCGGTATTCGGAGTTTGCAATGGTTTGGTAAGTCGCGATGACCCCCTAGCCATAACAGTGCTCTACCCCCGAGAGGATACATATGAGGCGCTACCTAAATAGCTTTCGAGGAGAACCAGCTATCTCCGGGTTCGATTAGCTTTTCACTCCTAATCACAGCTCATCCCCGTCTTTTGCAACAGACGTGGGTTCGGGCCTCCAGTACCTGTTACGGCACCTTCACCCTGGCCATGACTAGATCACCCGGTTTCGGGTCTACTGCCCGCGACTATGCGCCCTTATCAGACTCGGTTTCCCTTCGCCTCCCCTATACGGTTAAGCTTGCCACGAACAGTAAGTCGCTGACCCATT
>NZ_CP054931.1:4257500-4452500 GCF_013364355.1 Stenotrophomonas sp. NA06056
TCGGACTGCGGCGCGGTGTGGCGGCGGCGATACAGCCCGCGCCACGTCGGCAATTGCAGCAGGCGGCACAGCTCGGCGGCCTGGTCGTAGCCACGTTGACGCAGTCGCTTGCGGTGCAGCGGCACGGGCACCAATGGCGCGCATGTCCATGGCGGCGGGTTGCGCAGCATCAGCTGCGCAAGCAGGCGTCCTGCGGACAGGTCCTGGTGGAATTTGTAGCGGACCAGCAGCTGATCGACCGGCGGCAGGTACAGCAGGCTGGCGTGGGTCGCGGTCTGCGCTGGTGGCTCGTCGCGGCAGGTTCCGCAGATGGGCAGGGCTGCATCCGGTAGCGGCAACGCGCAACGCAGGCAGGCGCGCCCCGCCCATGGTAGATCGGCGAGGCAGGCAGGGCAGAGGTCGAGGGTGTCGTGGCCGGGCTCGCTGCAGACCAGGCAGCGCAGCGGCAGCAGCAGGCGAAAGGCGGCCTGCAACAGTTCGCCAAGGGCGGAAGGCAGTGGGAGATGCATGCCGCAGCATGATCGTGCCAGCGGTTGCGGCCCATCAGCGAATCCAGCAAATGCAGGTCAGTGAAGGGAGTGACCCGCTCTCCGTCTATTCCTGGCCGGGAGCAGCCTCCCGCCACGCGGTCAACGTTCTGGCGATTCGGTCCGCGTGCGGTTCGGTGCCATGCAGGCCCATCTGTTGCTGTGCAATGTCCTGCAGCGCAGTTGCGATGTCCCGTTCGGAACTACCATGAACCAGCATTGCGAAGATGCGGTCGGCATAGGCATCGTACTCGCTGCGCGCATCAGGAACGTCCGCTACGCCGATGGGGTCCCACAGGTAGTGCAGGACTTCGCCGACGGCGCGCCGCAGTTCGGCCTGAGAGCGACGTGGTCTTCCGGACATTCCCTATCGCATCCCGCAGGTCGCACCGACACACTGCCCATTCTCCAAGAAACGCACCTGCGAGTGCCCCGGCTCCCCAGTAGGGGCCGGTACTCCCGGTGCCACGAAGAACGTCGCCGCGTGCGCACCATACAACCCCGCCGGGATGGCGAAGGCCTTCAGTACGGTGTAACTATGGAAGGGCATGCCCTGCTCCCGCTCGGCGTTGACGCCTTCGATGCGCGGGATGTCCGCGGCACCGCCGTTACGTCGGCCACCGGCCTCCCAGGCCCGCAGGTCGGCCACGGTCGCTGGGCGCAGCACCCCGCTGCGCACCGCTGCATCAATACCAGCCTGCCCCGCCAGCGGTGCATCCTTCAGCTGGAAGTCCGCTACCGGCTTGGCCGTGATATCGGTCACCAGTTGCGCCCCAGGCGGCAACGTGCCGATGACCGCCCGGCCGTCGCGTGCCGCATAGGCCACGTCAACCGCGCGACCGAATACTTCGCGGGCCAACGGATTGAGCTTGCTCCACCCCTCTCCTCCCACGTAGGCAAAGCTGCAGGGGCCACGATCCTCGCGGGAGCTGATCAGCAGCGGCATGCCGGCAGGCAGGCCAGTCACCCGCTGCCGGTGGTAGCCGGTCACCAGCACCGCCGCAATCTGCGTACCACGCGTCCAACCAATACTCCACACGGTGGGTTCGTAAGCGCCCAACAAAAGCACCACCGGCGCGTTGGGTTCGTGCACGGCCACCTGGATGGTCGTGGCCTGGTGGCCACTCTGATCGATCTGGAAATCGGCTTCCTTACCGCCATAGGCTCCCGCCGCATAGACCTTCGCGTTGGCCGGGAGCACCAGGCCATCGATCCGGCAGGTGCTCGGCGGGGTATCCACCTTTGCCGGCGCCTCGAACGGGAAGGGCTGCGTGTCCGCCGCGGAGTGCACGATCACGGGGGGCACCTCGATGGGCCCCGCAGGCATCGCGTCTGCGGCGTCAGGCGCTTGCGCCCCCTTGCCCGTCGATGCCTGCACATTCGGTTCGGACAGCGAGGGTTCGGTGCAGCCCGCCAACAGCGCCAGCCCGGCGACCGCGACATACATTCTGGTGCCGGAAATGACGTTGCGTTTCATGTTGTGATCCTTCATGGCGAGGAATCGGGCACTGATCGGGAACGGCTTGCCTCATGCAGTCGCCGGTCGTTGGCGGACTACTCCAGCATCGCCTGCACGTCGACGATACGCACGTCGTGCATCTGCTCGAGATACGCGGCCAGGTACGCCTTGTGCGATGCACCGACAAGCACCAGCGTGCGCATCCCCGGGGTCGGCCCCATCAGGTCGCGGATGTTGGCCGCCATGCGCAGGTTGCGCGTCTCCCACGAGGTGACGTAGCGCCGCCCGTAGCCCTGCGGAGACGGCTCCTCCAATGCGGCGCCGTAGTCGCTTTCGAAGGCGACCGATGCCAGGTCCGCTGCGTTGTAGCGGCGATACAGCGCCAGTGCCTTCTGCGGCGTGTCGACCTGCGCTTCCAACGCACCGAACATCGTCCCCCGGCGCTTGCTCGCCGGGTTGTCCCAGGCCTTCCTGATCGCGGCTGCATAAGCTTTGGGATCGGGGCCAAACTGATCGGAGCTGTGGTCATCCATCGGCCACAACCGCTCGTGGCCAAGACGGGCTGCGAGTGTTGCGGCAATGAGCGTGTTCTCATTGCGGCTGACACGCAGCGCTTCCAGGGCCGCAACCAACTCCTGGTCCAGGCCGTCTCCTGCCTGCCGATCCGCTTCAGGGAGACGCAACCATTGGACCAGCGCCGAATCGCGTTCGCCGGCAGCCAGGAACGTAGCGGCAAGCGTGCGCCGTTGCGCGGCCGTGGGATGTGCAGGCCACGTTGCCAGCATCGTCTCTGCCGACGCGTTCGCTGCCGGCACATCAAGACCCGTTGCTTTCCCGGCCGCCGAAACATCGGGACAGTAGTCCTTCACCGTATAGCGGTAGCGGGAAGGGTATCGCCGCATCATGTCGCACTGCTGGCCCGATACCGACTCGATCGCGATGGCCTTCGGCTGCCACGCTGCGAGCCGGTCGATCAGGGTACCCAGTGACGCGGGCTCGAAGGTTTCCGGCAGCACCGCCAAGTGCGCGGTACCGAGCACCATCACTTCGTTCGGCACTCCGTGCTGCGGCCCTTTGTGGGCGCGCGGGTCAAAGGTCTGTGCGTGCACTGTTCCTGCAAGCATCCATGCCGCCAGCAGCGGGCCGATCACTACGCGTCGTCCCCACATCCCCTGCATCATTCCGTGCTGCATATGGTTCGCCGTTGAAGCGCATGTCCAGCGCATAGCGGCGCAGATTCCATCGCCGCCAGCGCTTTGTCAATCGTCATGGCGCTGCTCAAGCAGGAGGCCACCGCTGCTTGGATGTCTGCCACAAGAGATAGACGGAACGTACCCATTGTGGCCCCCTCAAGCCTCGAACGGCCTGGCAGCACTGTGCTGGGCAGGGAGTCGCAGCGCTGCGCGCGTTCGCCCGATCGTGGCCGCGATCTCCTGTTCAAACCCGCCCCCCGACTCCAGGCAGCGCAGCAGCCCGGCAGCCCTCTGCTTCAGCTCAATGGCCCATGCCACGTCATATGAATCGGCGATCACTTCTGCAAACAGCAACCGACTGCGTTCGACGTCTCCAGCCAACCCGGCCGACACCGCCGAATGGTATGTGTTCCATAGCGTCGGCGATGCATTGGCGGTCATCCATGCCAATGCATGAGCGACCGAGGGGAAGCGCTCGCGCAGCGCCAGCACTTCCTGTGCCGCACGTCTGGCCAACAGCATGGCCGCGTCGGAGAACTGCTCCTCGCTGGTGAACTCGTGGAAGCCTTCCACCCGGTACCCGGCGTCGAACGAAAGAAAATCCTTCTCATGCCAGAGCCAGCACGCTCCCACATTCAGATAGCTTCCCTTCCCCCACGAAGATGGCTGGAACTCGACCACGCCGATCCACCACCCCTGGTCGTCAAGCCAGATTCTGGAGCGCCCCTTCTGCACACAGCCCAGAGGGCGCAGCACCGCCCTGGCTGCGCCAGTGATCATTCGAGAGTGCTGGGCAGTCGACATCGAAGGCATCCTTGCGCTCGCGAACGTTCATGGAATCGTACTGGAAGGAGGGGCAGTGGGTAGCAGGTGCACCCGCTTACCTGGCCAATGCCTGCTGGAAGTCACGCTGTCCGCCTTCGCCCCACCATGGAACAGACACACTACCGCCGAGTGCGCGAAGGTCGCCAAGCAGCGACAGGAAAGCCCGTATCTCGGCGTCCTGCCAGGTGGCCCCCATACGATAATCAACGGTGAACCCGTCAGCAGTCACCAGGACGCCGAGGTCTGGTAGTCGGGTTCCTTGGCGGACAATTCCCTCAAGGAGAAGATGAAATGGCTCTGATTCACCCGAGCCGAGCCGTTCCGCATCCTCCAGTCCGGAAAACTGTCGCACCGATGGTTTGCCCGACGCCCACAGCTGCCCTCCCCCACGAGTAGCATCGCGCGCGCCGCAGGCGAACAGATGCGCGAAGGCAGCCACCATGTGTGCGGGCACGGCGAACGTGACTTCCACTTCGGGAAGTGAACCGTCATCTGTCTTGAAGTAGTGTCCCGGAATCATGCTGGTTCGGCTGCGCATGTGATCAGGCCGGAACGGTAACCGAGTGACCCGCCACTGACTACGTTCGCTGGAGTTCCGCGTGCTGGAAACGGTTTCCGCTGCAAGGCGAGGATCCCGGCGTTCCCGGCCTGGGCGTGGTGACGGACACGGCGCAGCTGAAGCATCCGCCGCTTGACAGGCAACCAGGATCTCCTGACTCTCCGCAGCATGACTATCGACGTTGAACACCTGAGCCTGCGCGAACTGAACGCCCTTGTGGCTGCTGCCGAGCAGCGGAGGGCGCTGGTCGCCAGCCGCCGCCCCGTGGCCGTCGTCCGCCGCAAGCTGATCGCCTTTGCAGCGCAGTGCGGCTACACGATCGAGGAACTGATCGGCACCGCGCCCAGCGAGGCCACGGCGCCGGCCAGAAAACCTGCCGCACGACGCAAGCCCGGCAAGGTGGCCGCCAAGTACCGCGATCCGGACAACAAGCGCAACACGTGGTCGGGCCGCGGCCGCATGCCGCGCTGGCTTGCCGAACGCACCAAGCATGGCCGCAGCCCGGCCGATTTCCTGATTCCCGGGCTGGGCCGGTCCACCGCTCCCAAGACCCGCACGATCGGGCAGAAGACGGTCTTCAAGCAGGGCTGAGCGCTTGTCTGAAGACGCGACGCCGCTCACGGCAGCGTCTCATCGCTGAACCATGCAGGCAACGCGCGCGTTTACGGGTCGGGCGGTGCATCCGCTGGCCCGCCTGCTGCGTACCTTCCATGCCCCCATGCCGGGGGCGGAAGTACCCAGGAGACGCACCATGCACGCTCTTCTTCAACGTGTCGCCCTCACCGCCAGCCTCGCGGTGCTCTGCGGCACCGCCTCGCTCAGCTTCGCCGCCGACACCGTGATGGTCGGTGGCGCTGCGATGTACCCCAGCAAGACCATCGTCGAGAACGCACTCAACTCCAAGGATCACACCACGCTGGTGGCCGCCGTGAAGGCCGCCGGGCTGGTGGATACGCTCAATGGCAAAGGCCCGTTCACGGTCTTTGCGCCCACCAACGAAGCATTCGCCAAGCTGCCTGCAGGCACGGTGGATACGCTGGTCAAGCCTGAACACAAAGCCGATCTGACCAAGATCCTGACCTACCACGTGGTCGCCGGCACCCATACCTCGCAGCAGCTGATGGCCGACGCCAGGAAGCACGGCGGCATGGTGTCGCTGAAGACGGTGGAAGGCGAACCGCTGACCGTAAAGCTGCACGATGGCGCGCTGTGGGTGGTTGATGCCAAGGGCGGCAAGGCTGCCATCAGCATTGCCGATGTCAGGCAGTCCAATGGCGTGATCCACGTCGTGGACACGGTGCTGATGCCGAAATGATCTGATGCGCCGGGCGGGCATTCACGCGAGTGCCCGATCCGGCGTGGGCTTGCACGGCCGCGCGTCTGCAATGATCGGCGCCTTCGGCGGCATCCGCAGCACTTGCGGGATGCAGCAGACGTCATGCTCCAAGACGATTGAGTACGTGCACCAACTCCAGCTGGTTGCAGCCTCCGGCGGGCAGCACGCCATCCACGTCCGGCACTCCTATCTCGAACCCATATTCCACGTCTTCGAAGTACAGCAGGCCCTGTGGAAAATGAGCCACGACCAGCACCGGCTCAATCAACCCCAAGCGATGCAACCGCACCGGATGGATCGGAACCCTCAACAACGCAAACGCTGCTTGTTGACGCGGCGAGCAATCCTGCAGTTGGCGCGCAATCAACGCTTCCAGTTCCCGCACGGTCATCGGTTCCCAGCTGTCCACGTGGACTCCTGCAGTTTCACTTCCCGCTGCCGGGATCATCAGCGTCCCCTTCGTACTTCGCTGAAGCGCATGCGCGACAGGTCGCCGACAGCCTCCAGCACGCCCCGCTCGACCAGCCTGCGCACACGCCCTGCGTAGAACACATCTGGAATTCCCGGTTGACCTTCGGGGTCCAGCGACATCGCCGTGGCCACGACATAGGCGACTTTGCGGAACTGATCGTCACAGCGGGACAGCAGCTGCTGATCGATCCACGCAACGTCTTCGTCGGTCAACGCTGCGATGTGATGCCGCTGCTCGTCGGTCAGGTACATATCACTGTCCGGTGCGTCGTCAGCCTCGGGTAACCGGCCATTGACCGCCAGCAGGCGAACCAGCACGTAGAAGCCAAAGTCAGCCAACTCCGCCTCTGAAAGGCTTTCGAGGTCGGCAAGCAGGCTCGGTGGATAGTCTTTGAATGTAACGAACGTACGGTGCTGCCACATACCGGCAGTCTCCGATCTGCGCAGGTCATCCAACACCAGACGCACACCTCCATCAGGCAGATCAGCCAGGCTGCACAGCACCGCGTTGCGACAGGTTGCGGCGTTCTGATGCGGATTCATGCCGATTCTCACGTTCCATGTGTAGCGGCGAACTTAGCACCGCCGCATTTCGTTTGGGCGGCGGCACGCTGTAAACCATAGACATATCTGCATGGTTGACAGAAGTCCCAGCCCCACCCAGACTGCGCCCTCGCTCCAGCCCTTCCAAGGTCCCGCCATGGCAACCGCCATCCGCCACGACTGGCACCACGACGAACTGCAGGCGCTGTTCGACCTGCCCTTCCCGGAACTGCTGTTCCACGCCGCCGCGGTCCACCGCGAGCACTTCGACCCGGCCCAGGTGCAGGTCTCCACGCTGCTGTCGGTGAAGACCGGTGGCTGCCCGGAAGACTGCGCGTACTGCCCGCAGGCGCAGCGCTACAGCACCGGGGTCAACGCGCAGAAGCTGATGGAGACCGACGCGGTGCTGGCCAAAGCGCGCCAGGCCAAGGCCGCCGGTGCCTCGCGCTTCTGCATGGGTGCGGCCTGGCGTTCGCCGAAGGACCGCGACATCCCGAAGGTGGCCGCGATGATCGCCGGGGTGAAAGCGCTGGGCCTGGAAACCTGCGCCACGCTGGGCATGCTCAGTGGCGAGCAGGCGCGCGCATTGAAGGACGCCGGTCTGGACTACTACAACCACAACCTCGATACCGCGCCGGACTACTACGATTCGATCATCCACACCCGGCAGTACCAGGACCGCCTGGACACGCTGGAGCACGTGCGCGATGCCGGCCTGAAGACCTGCTGCGGTGGCATCGTCGGCATGGGCGAAACGCGCGCGCAGCGCGTCGGCCTGCTGCTGGCGCTGGCCACGTTGCCGGCGCATCCCGATTCGGTGCCGATCAACAAGCTGGTGCAGGTGGCCGGCACGCCGTTGCATGGCAGTGCCGAGCTGGACCCGTTCGAGTTCGTGCGCATGATCGCCGTGGCGCGCATCGCCATGCCGCGTTCGATGGTGCGGCTGTCGGCCGGTCGCGAAGCGATGAGTGACGAACTGCAGGCGTTGTGCTTCCTGGCCGGCGCCAACTCCATCTTCTATGGCGACAAGCTGCTGACCACCGGCAACCCGGAGAGCGAGCGCGACATGGCCCTGTTCGCACGCTTGGGCCTGCAGCCGATGGCGGTGCAGGTGGACGCCGACGGCCACGACCATGGCGGCACCGTGCATGCCGATATCAGCGCCGATGCGCCCGGCTGCGGCTGCGCCCACGCGGCCTGAGCCGGCGGCCAAGCAGGCGTCGCGGCAACGCGCTACCCTAGCCGCCCCGTCGCCGCATCCAGCCGCCATGGCACGCCCCGACCTGACCGCCCGCCTCCAAGCCCAGCGCGCGTTGCGCGATGCACAAGGCCGTCGCCGCCCGCGGCGCACGGTCACCCGTCGCGATGGTGTGCGCCTGGAAGTCGATGGGCGCTGGCTGACGGGCTTCTGCAGCAACGACTACCTGGGCCTGGCCCAGCAGTTCAGCGTGGTCAACGCACTGCAGGATGCCGCCGCGCGCGAAGGCGCCGGTGCCGGTGCTTCGCACCTGGTCTGTGGCCACCACGCGCTGCATGACGCCTTGGAACGCGAAGTGGCCGAGTGGCTCGGTTACCCGCGTGCGCTGCTGTTCGGCAGTGGCTTCGCCGCCAACCTGGCCGTGCAGCAGGCGCTGCTGAGCGAAGAGAACGATGTCTGCGTGCAGGACAAGCTCAACCACGCCAGTCTGCTCGATGCCACGCGCCTGGCCGGCGCGCGCCTGCGCCGCTACCCGCACCTGGATGCGGAAGGTGCGATGCGCCAGCTCAAGCATGCGCCCGATGGCGCAGCAATGCTGGCCACCGACAGTGTCTTCAGCATGGATGGCGATATCGCGCCGCTGCGTGCGCTGTCGCTGGTCGCGCGCCTGCAGCAGGCGTTGTTCTACGTGGACGATGCGCATGGCGTCGGCGTGCTCGGCGATGGCCGTGGCGCGGTCGCCACTGCCGGCCTCGGCGTGAACGATGTGCCACTGCAGCTGGTCACCCTGGGCAAGGCGCTCGGCGGTTCCGGCGCGCTGGTGCTCGGCCGCGAGGACCTGATCGAGCACCTGGCCGAAACCGCACGCCCCTACATCTACACCACCGCCATGGCGCCAGCGTTGGCGGCGTCCGCGCTGGAAGCGGTGCGCCTGGCCCGCCGCGATCATTGGCGCCGCGCAAAGCTTGCCGATCTGATTGCCTTGTTCCGCGGCGAAGCGCGACGCCACGGGCTGGATCTGATGGCATCGGAAACGCCGATCCAGCCTCTGCTGTGTGGCGACGACCACACTGCAGTGGCGATGTCGCAGGCGCTGGAACAGGCCGGCTGGCTGGTCGGCGCGATCCGCCCACCGACCGTGCCGGAGGGCAAAGCGCGCCTGCGCGTCACCTTGTCCGCGCTGCACACCACCGAACAGGTGCGCGGCCTGGTCGAAGCCATCGCCGTTGCACGCGACCGCGTGGCCTTTGCCGCGCGCGAAGTGCTGCCACCGTCGTTGCCGGCGCTGGCCTGAGTGATCGTGTAGTTCCCATGCATATTGAAGTGACCGGCCATGGGCCGGACCTGGTACTGATCCACGGCTGGGCCCTGCAGGGCGGCGTGTTTGCGCCGCTGGTGCAGCGGTTGGCCGATCAGTTCACGCTGCATCTGGTCGACCTGCCCGGCCATGGCCACAGCCGCGACGACAGCACGCCACTGCGTCTGCCGTTCGTGGTCAACGCCATTGCCACGGCCACGCCGCCAGCGGTGTGGTGCGGTTGGTCACTGGGCGGCCTGTTCGCGCTGCACGCGGCGGCCACGCTGCCGAAGGTGCGTGGTCTGGCGATGATCGCCGCCACGCCGCGCTTCGTGCGTGGTGATGACTGGCCGCACGCTGTGGAGCCGTCGGTGTTCGAGCAGTTCGGTCGTGACCTGGCGCGGGACTTCAGCGGCACCCTGGAACGTTTCCTGGCACTGGACGTGATGGGTTCGGCGCATGCCCGCGAGGAACTGCGCACCCTGCGCCAACGCCTGGTCGAGCGCGGCGCGCCTGCCGAACGTGCACTGCGCGAGGGCCTGCAACTGCTGGAGAACACCGACCTGCGTGGCGCCCTGCCCACACTGGGCAAGCCCAGCCTGTGGATTGCCGGCCAGCGCGACCGTCTGGTCTCGCCGGCCGCGATGCAGGCCGCTGCGGCGCTGGCGCCGGGCGGGCAGTCGCTGACCGTCGCCCATGGCGGCCACGCGCCCTTCCTCGGCCATGCCGATGACGTTGCAGCCGCCCTGCAACACTTCGTTGCCGGCCTGTCACCGGCCGATGGCGGACAATGACCGCCTTCCAAACCGCGCAGGACTGACGCATGGATATGGGTATCTCCGGCCGCTGGGCACTGGTCTGCGGCGCAAGCAAGGGCCTGGGCCTCGGCTGCGCACGTGCGCTGGTACGTGAGGGCGTAAACCTGGTGATCGTGGCCCGTGGCGAGGACGCGCTGCAGGCTGCCGCTGCCGATCTGCGCGCGCAGCCCGGCGCCGCTGACGTGCGCGCGGTCGCCGCCGACGTCACCACCGAGGCGGGCCGCGCCCAGGCGCTGGCCGCCTGCCCGCAGGTCGACATCCTGGTAACCAACGCCGGTGGTCCGCCGCCGGGAGACTTCCGCACGTTCGAGCGCGACGATTGGATCGCTGCGCTGGACGCCAACATGCTGGCGCCGATCGCGCTGATCCGCGCCACCGTCGACGCGATGATCGAACGCGGCTTCGGTCGCATCGTCAACATCACCTCGTCATCGGTGAAGGCACCCATCGATACGCTGGCGCTGTCCAACGGCGCGCGCAGCGGCCTGACCGGCTTCGTCGCGGGGCTGGCGCGGCGCACGGTCGCCCACAACGTCACGATCAACAACCTGCTGCCCGGCCAGTTCGACACCGACCGCCTGCGCGCCAACTTCGCCCACGCCGCTGGCCAGGATGGCGACGTGCAGGCCGTGGCCGAACGCCGCCGCCAGCAGATTCCCGCCGGCCGCTTCGGTACGCCGGACGAATTCGGCGCGGCCTGCGCCTTCCTGTGCAGTGCACAGGCCGGTTACCTCACCGGGCAGAACCTGCTGATCGACGGCGGCGCCTACCCCGGTACGTTCTAAGAGACTTCTGCAATGCCGTCCCACTTCGATGCCCGCCATGTCCGCCGCGCCTTCGCCCGCGCCGCCACCAGCTACGACGCTGCCGCCGCCCTGCAGCGCGAAGTGCAGTCACGGCTGCTGGAATCGCTGGATTATCTGGAGGCACGCAAGCCGGAGGTGGTGCTGGACATCGGTGCTGGCACCGGCCATGCCAGCGCGCTGATGAAGAAGCGCTGGCCGAAGGCGCAGGTGATCGCGCTGGATGTGGCACTGCCGATGCTGGACCAGGCCAAGCGTCAGGCAGGCTGGTGGAAGCCGTTCCAGCGCCTGTGCGCCGATGCCGCCGCGCTGCCGTTGGCTGACAACAGCGTGGATGTGATCTTCAGCAACCTGTGCCTGCAGTGGGTCGACGACCTGCCGGCGGTGTTCGCCGGTTTCCGCCGCGTGCTCAAGCCCGGTGGGCTGCTGGTGTGTTCAACCTTCGGGCCGGAAACGCTGGTCGAACTCAATGAAGCCTTCGCCGCCGCCGATGACCGGCCACATGTCAGCCGCTTCGCGCAGATCGCCCAGTTCGGCGATGCGCTGATGATGGCCGGCTTCCGCGACCCGGTTCTGGACCGCGACCTGTTCACCCTCACCTATGACGATCTGCCTTCGTTGATGCGCGAGCTGCGTGCGATGGGCGCGACCAACGCGCGGGTTGATCGCCGCCATACCTTGACCGGCCGTGGGCGGTTTGCGGCGGCAGCGGCGGCGTACGAGCCGATGCGGCGCGACGATGGCAAGCTGCCCAGCAGCTGGGAAGTGATCTACGCCCATGCCTGGGCACCCGACCCGGGCGCACCGATCCGCGAAGGCGGCCATGACATTGCGTCTGTGCCGGTGTCGGCGATCCCGATCCGGCGCAAGCAGACCTGACTGTCTGGTAGTGCCGGCCGCTGGACGGCAACCTCACGATCCCAGGGTGGGCATCTGCCGGCCAGCGGCCGGCACTACCGCATGCCACGCCGATCAGATCGCGGTGCCGCCAGCATGGTGCCGACCAAGGTCGGCACCTATCAAAGGCAGGTATGGGCCGGCACGCGAACCGGGTGGCGCCGGGCCATGCCCGGCGAGCGCAGCGGCAGCCGCTCAGGTATTGGCCGGCGAACTCAACGGCGGCCGCACCAGATCACGGTGGAAGAAGTAGATCTCCTGCACCAGGAAACGCCAGCTGGTATGGAAGCTTCGGAAACGCGTGCTCGGCGTGGACGATGCCAACGCCTGGATGCCCAGCGCCTTGCTCAGGCGCAGCGCGCGCGCCATGTGCAGCGGGTCACTGACGATGATCACGGAATGCAGCTTGCGCTGGTCCATCAGTCGTTTGGCCTCGACCAGGTTCTGCACGGTATTGCGCGAGGCGGTCTCGATGAGGATCGCGTCATCGGGAATGCCGTGCTTGAGCGCGTAGCGCCGGGCCACCTGCGATTCGGAGAAGCGCGCGCCAGTGCCGCCATAGCCACCGGTGAAGATCAGCAGGGGCGCGTAGCCGGCGTCATACAGATCCAGGCCATGGCGGATGCGCTCTTCAAATACCGGCGAGGGCTTTGAATCATAGGCCGCCGCACCGAGCACGATGATCGCGTCCGCCTTGGCCGCCTGGTCGCGTTCACCGACCCAGACGATCCAGGCGGTCACGCCCAGCAGCCAGATCACCAGCAGTACGAACAACCGCCACACCCAACCGAGCAGGCCGGTGCCTTCGCGATGGCGGCCGCGGCTCATGGCGCCCCCCAGCGCAGGGCAGGCAGATCGACGTTGCCGCCGGACAGCACCAGACCCACACGCAGGCCGGCAAAGCGCGCAGGCTGCGCAAGCACCGCCGCCAGCACGATCGCCGAGGACGGTTCGACCACCTGCTTGAGCACATCCCACAGCAGGCGCATCGCCGCCACGGTGGCGTCATCGTCAACCACGATGACCTCCGCGCCCGCGGCCTGCAGCAGCGCGAAGTTGGGCGCGCCGATCAGCGTGCGCAGTCCATCGCAGATGGTGTCCGGGGCAAATGCTTCCTGTCGCTTGCCGGTCGCCAGTGAACGGGCAGTGTCGTCGGCGCCGGCCGGCTCGGCCAGCACCAGCCGGGTGCCCGGGCTGGCGTACTGCAGGGCCAGCGCGGTACCGCTGGCCAGGCCACCGCCGCCCACCGGCACCACCAGCACGTCGAACGGGCCGTCGCTGTGCAGCAGTTCCAGGGCCGCTGTGCCCTGCCCGGCCATCACCGCCGGGTCCGTATACGGATGGACCAGGGTCGCGCCGGTATCGGCCTGCACCTTGGCGCAGGTGGCTTCGCGGTCGGCGATGGTGGCCGGGCAGCGCCAGAGGGTGGCGCCATGCCGGGCAATGTTGGCCAGCTTGGCCGCCACTGCCCCTTCGGGCACTACCACGTGGCACGGAATGCCCCGGGTGCGCGCGGCCAGGGCCAGTGCGGCACCGTGGTTGCCGGAGGAATGGGTCACCACGCCAGCACTGGCGCTATCGGCATCAAGCGACCACACCGCATTGCAGGCACCACGGAACTTGAATGCGCCACCGCGCTGCAGGTGCTCGGCCTTGAACGCCAATTGCGCACCCGCCAACGCATCCAGCGTGCGCGAGCGCAGCACGGGGGTCACGCTGGCATGGGGTGCGATCCGCGCGGCGGCGGCAAGGACGTCATCAGCGCGGGGCAACAGTGAATCGCTCATGACGCAAGATTAACGTATGGCCCCGCGCTGGCGAGGGCGCCATCGGTCATGCCAGCATGCAGGCCTACACCGCCATTCATCCTGGCCGGCGGAATTAAGGGCTGATTCAACGCCGGCGGCTGAAGCTGCCTGCATACCCGTCCTCTGGGGGGACCCATCATGAAAACGCGCCTGATGCTTGCCGGTGGCCTGCTGCTGGCCCTGACCGGTTGCACCACCTACGACTATGTCGGTGGCCGCAGCGGTGGTTACTACCACGGTGCGCCGTCGGTCGAGTACCGCTACCCCTATGGCTACCCGGCCGACTACGGCTATCCGTATTACGGCGGCGGTGGCTATTACGGCTACGGCGGTCCGTACTACCAGCGGCCGATCTATCGCCCGCCGCACAACCATCGCCCGCCACCGCGTCCGGGCAATGGTGGCGAGAACCGTCCGCCACCGCCGCCGCGCCAGAACAATGGCGGCTCGCCCTGGCGCAACATGGATTCGATGCGCCGGCCGCCGCAGCCCGCGCAGCGGGTCGAGCGCCCGTCTCCGGCGCCGCAGGCGCGTCCTGCGCCAGCGCCGCGGGCGCCAAGGATGAACAGTTCCCCCTGGCGTGCGATGGATCAAGAGAGATAGCGCACAGTTGCGCGTGTTCCGCCTTGCATTTCACACGGTCCAAGCCTCAATCTACGCAGGTGGTGACGGCCCGCGTCACAAAGTGACAAAAACGTTAAGGGCACGTCACAAACAGCTCTACGTCGATATCCGACAGGAACATCTGGATCCCCCCTGTTCCGGCCCTGTCGGATGTCGGCACCTTTGAAGACGAACGGCCCCGCACTGCGGGGCCGTTCGTTTTGGACCGGGGTCGCCGAGCCATCCACGCATGGCGTGGATCTACTGATGACGGCCCACGGTAGATCCACGCCATGCGTGGATGGGGCTCTCCCGGTACCGGCAAAAAAAACAGGGCCGGACAGTCCCCCGACTGCCGGCCCCTCTGCTCCCCCACCGTGCGCCTGTACCGGCCCCTGTTCCAATTCCGGTCACGGGCGCCTGCGGCGCCAGCCACGGTGGGTGCTATTGGGTTATCTGCAAAAATCCTGCCAACTTTAGGGTTGATTTCGACGCCAGCCGACCGGCGCCGACGTCCCTGCCCCGATTGGCGCTAAAATCGCCACCCCGGCGCGCCCCTCGGCTGCGCCCGCCCTCGCTGAACAGCCCCCATGATCGATTCCTTCCATCGTTACGACGTCATCGTCATCGGCGGTGGCCACGCCGGCACCGAGGCCGCGCTGGCCGCGGCCCGTACCGGCGTGCGCACCCTGCTGCTGACCCACAACATCGAAACGGTGGGGGCAATGAGCTGCAACCCGGCCATCGGTGGCATCGGCAAGGGCCATCTGGTCAAGGAGATCGACGCCCTGGGCGGTGCGATGGCGCACGCCGCCGACCGCGCCGGCATCCAGTGGCGCACGCTCAACGCCTCCAAGGGCCCGGCCGTGCGCGCCACCCGCTGCCAGGCCGACCGCAACCTGTACCGCATGGCGATCCGCGCCATCGTCGAGGGCCAGGCCAACCTGACCGTGTTCCAGGCGGCGGTGGATGACCTGGTCATCGAGGGCGACCACGTGCGCGGGGTCATCACCCAGACCGGCCTGCGTTTCGATGCCGAGGCGGTGGTGCTGACCGCCGGCACCTTCCTGGCCGGCAAGATCCACGTCGGCCCGACCCAGTACGCCGCCGGCCGCATGGGCGACCCGCCGGCGACCACGCTGGCCGCGCGCCTGCGCGAGCGTCCGTTCCAGGTCGACCGTCTGAAGACCGGCACGCCACCCCGCATTGATGGCCGCTCGCTGGATTACAGTGTGATGGACGAGCAGCCCGGCGACACGCCGCGCCCGGTGATGTCCTTCCTCGGATCGGTGGATGAGCATCCGCAGCAGGTCAGCTGCTGGATCACCCACACCAGCGAGCAGACCCACCAGATCATCCGCGACGCCCTGCACCGCTCGCCGCTGTACAGCGGCCAGATCGAAGGCATCGGCCCGCGCTACTGCCCGTCCATCGAGGACAAGGTGGTGCGCTTCGCCGAAAAGGCCAGCCATCAGATCTTCGTCGAGCCCGAGGGCCTGGGCATCGTCGAGATCTATCCCAACGGCATCTCCACCTCGCTGCCATTCGACGTGCAGCTGGAAATGGTGCGCAGCATCCGCGGCTTCCAGAACGCGCACATCACCCGCCCCGGCTACGCGATCGAATACGACTTCTTCGATCCGCGTGGCCTGAAGGCCTCGCTGGAAACCAAGCTGGTCAACGGCCTGTTCTTCGCCGGCCAGATCAACGGCACCACCGGCTACGAAGAGGCTGCCGCGCAGGGCCTGCTGGCCGGCCTCAACGCCGCTCGCCAGGTGCGTGGTCTGGAGGGCTGGTGCCCGCGTCGCGACGAAGCCTATCTCGGCGTGCTGGTGGATGACCTGATCACCCACGGCACCAACGAGCCGTACCGCATGTTCACCAGCCGGGCCGAATACCGCCTGCAGCTGCGCGAAGACAATGCCGACCAGCGCCTGACTCCGACCGGCCGCGACATGGGTCTGGTCGATGATCGTCGCTGGAGCGCGTTCGAGACCAAGCAGGCTGCCGTCGCCGCCGAACGTGCGCGTCTGGGTGCGCTGTGGGCGACCCCGGCCAATGCGCTGGGCCGTGAAGTTCAGGAAACGCTGGGCGTGGCGGTCAGCCGCGAAACCAACGTGCTGGACCTGATCAAGCGCCCGGAGCTGGACTACGCGCAGCTGATGCAGGTGCCCTCGCTCGGCCCGGCCGTGGCCGATGGCAAGGTGGCCGAGCAGGTGGAGATCGGGGTGAAGTACGCCGGCTATCTGGACCGCCAGCGCGAGGAGATCGAGCGCCAACAGCGGCATGAAGCCACCCCGATTGCCGGCGATTTCGACTACGCCATCGTGCGCGGGCTGTCGGCCGAAGCGCTGCAGAAGCTGGAGCGCGTTCGTCCGCAGACCATCGGCCAGGCACAGCGCATTCCCGGCATGACCCCGGCGGCAATCTCGCTGCTGCTGGTGCACCTGGAGCGCGCGCGGCGCGGACGCGTGGCGTAACGTACGCGGATGCCATCCATGCATGGCGTGGATCTACTCGCGATCCGCTCTGGTAGGTGTCGACCCTGGTCGACACGAATCCGCCCCACCAATGCGAACGTGTGTGCCAACCCGGATCCAATGCGATTCACGCGCGTCCTTGCGGATCGTCATCCGTGCGCTACAGTCGATCCAGCTCGACTCTACGAATCTGCACTGCATGGACGACATCCACCCGATCGCGCCGGAAAAGCGCGCCGCCATCCTGGCCACTCTGGCCGACATCGAACGCAAGCATGACGTGCGCGTGCTGCTGGCCTGCGAATCAGGCAGCCGTGGCTGGGGATTCTCCTCGCCGGACAGTGACTACGATGCACGCTTCATCTACGTGCACCGCCAGCCTTGGTACCTGAGCGTCAACGAATGCACCGGCCCGGGCCAGGCGCAGCGCGATGTGATCGAACTGCCGATCGATGACGAGCTGGACGTCAGCGGCTGGGACCTGCGCAAAGCGCTGCGGCTGGTATCCAAGTCCAACCCGACGCTGATCGAATGGCTGCGCTCGCCGATCATCTACCAGCAGGATGCCGCTGCCGTGGCCCAGCTGAGGCAGGCCGCCGAGCGTTTCTACTCGCCGCTGGGCAGCTGGTGGCACTACATGAGCATGGCGCGCACCACGTACAGCCGGCATCTCGGCGGCGCGGCCATCAGCACCAAGAAGTATCTGTACGTGCTGCGTGCGCTGCTGGCCTGCCAGTGGATCGAAAACGACTCCAGCCCACCGCCCATGGCATTCGAGCATCTGCTGCAACGCTTGCTGCCGGGTGGCCCGGTACGCGAAGCGACTGAAGCGCTGCTGGTGGTAAAACGTGCCAGCGCCGAAGTGACGGCCGGTCCGCGCATCGCCGCCATCAGCGATTACATCGACCAGGAAATGGCCGCGCGCGCCGAAGGTCCGACGTTGCCTGCCGGGCATGGCGATGGCCCATGGCTGGACGGCCTGTTCCGGCAGATGCTGGCCGAGCACGCGCCGGCCTGAGCCGGGATCCATCCACGCGCGGCGTGGATCTACCGGAATGGCAGCTCTGGTGGGTGTCGACCTTGGTCGACACGCGTGCATGAAGCATCCCGGCAGGTCCGCGCCACGCATGGACGAACACCCCGTGCCGACCAGACCGGTTACAGGTGCGCGCAGGGTCGCCATCGGCGGAGCGCGTATCATCGTCGTGTTTGCCCCACCCTGGAGACAGCGATGAACCCCCTGCGCCCTTTCCGCGACAAGATGCCGGTACTCGGCCAGCGCGTGTATGTCGATCCGGCCTGCACGATCATCGGTGATGTCGAGCTGGCCGATGACGTGTCGGTCTGGCCGGGCACGGTCATCCGCGGCGACGTCAATTTCGTCCGCATCGGTGCGCGCACGAATGTGCAGGACGGCACGATCATCCATGTCAGCCACCACAGCCCGTACAACAAGGCCGGCTACCCGACCTTGATCGGCGAAGGCGTGACTGTCGGCCATGGCTGCATCATCCACGCCTGCAGCATCGGCGATTACAGCCTGATCGGGATGGGCGCGTGCATCCTCGACGGTGCCCGGATCGAGCGCCATGGCTTCGTTGGTGCCGGTGCGGTGGTCGGCCCCGGCAAGGTGGTGGGCGAGGGCGAACTGTGGGTGGGCAACCCCGCCCGTCCGGCACGCACGCTCAGCGACAAGGAGATCGAGGCGCTGCACTATTCGGCCGACCACTACGTACGTCTGAAGGACGAGTATCTGGGCTGAGGCCGCATCGGCAGTGCCGGGCTCTGCTAAAGTCTGGGCCCGACCAGGAACCGTCGAGACCCCCATGCCCGTGGCTGCACGCCGGAGAGGACTCCAGCGCCCACTTCGGCGGCCATCGCGCTGATGGCCGCGCCGATGCTCGATACCTACCGCGAGGTGGTAACGCCGGAAGGCGTGCCGCTGCAGTTGCCTGCGGCCGGGCCGATGCCGCGTGCGCTGGCCTGGCTGATCGACCTGGCGGTCCGCTTCGGCGCGCTGACCGCGCTGTCCATTCCGCTGGCCCTGCTCGATGAGTTCGGCCGCGGCCTGTACATGGCGCTGATGTTCCTGCTGATGTGGGCCTACCCCATCGTCTGCGAAGCCCTGTGGGGCCGCACCCTCGGCAAGCGCGTGCTGGGCCTGCGGGTGCTGGCACAGGATGGCGCACCGGTAGGCTGGATGGCATCGATCACCCGCAATCTGCTGCGCACCGTGGACATGCTGCCCTTCGGCTACGCGCTGGGCCTGATCAGCAGCCTGTTCGATCCGCATGGCCGTCGCCTGGGCGATCTGGTTGCCGGCACGATGGTGGTGCATGCACCACCCTATTACCTGCCGCCGCCGGCCACCATCGACAGTGTGCTGGCCCCGCCGCAACCCCTGCGGCCGGAGGAACAGGCGGCGGTGATGGCGTTCGCCGAGCGCGCGCCACGCTTGTCTCCCGCGCGCCAGCAGGAGCTGGCCGGCATCGCCGAGCCGTTGACCGCTGCGACCGGCCAGGTAAGCGTGCTGCGCCTGTATGCGATGGCCAACTGGTTGCTGGGACGACGATGAAGCAGGAACAGTTCGTCGCCCGCCATCATCAGGAATGGCATGACCTGGAGCAGTGGCTGCAGCATCGCGCAGGTGCCTCGCGTCGTCGTCGGCGCAAGCCGGGCGCGGAGGAGTCCGGCGATGTCAGCTTCCCGCAGCGGTACCGGCGGCTGTGCCAGCAGTTGGCGTTGGCCCGCGAGCGCGGCTACAGCCCGCAGCTGGTGCAGCGCCTGCAGCAGCTGATGCAGCAAGGCCATGGCGTGCTGTACCGCACGCCCCCCACCCGCTGGCGGCGCGCGCTGGAATTCCTGGTCGCTGATTTCCCGCTGCTGGTACGCAGCCAGGCACGCAGCATGTGGGCGGCACTGGCGATGTTCGCGGTGCCGGCGCTGGCCTGCTTCGTGCTGGTGCAGGTGTACCCGGACAGCATCCACCTGCTGATGGACAACGGCCAGATCGCCGAGATGGAGCGCATGTACGATCCATCCGCCGAGCGCCTGGGCCGCGACAGCGGCACCGACTGGATGATGTTCGGCTACTACATCATGAACAACATCAGCATCGCCCTGCGTACCTTCGCCAGCGGCCTGCTGGCCGGCTTGGGCACGCTGCTGGTGCTGTTGTTCAACGGCATCACCATCGGCGCGGTGGCCGGCCATCTGCAGCACATCGGCCATGGTGGGCCGTTCTGGCGCTTCGTGGTCGGCCACGGTGCGTTCGAGCTGACCGCGATCGTGATCGCCGGTGGTGCCGGCCTGCAGCTGGGCATGAAACTGCTGGCGCCCGGACGGCGGCGGCGCCTGGATGCGCTGGTCGAAGGCGGACGCATCGGCGCGCGGCTGTGCCTGGGTGTGGCCTTCATGCTGTTGCTGGCAGCGTTCGTGGAAGCGTTCTGGTCGTCCATCGCCGACATTCCGGCTGCAGTGAAGTTCAGCGTGGCCGGTGTGCTGTGGGCCGGCGTGCTGCTGTGGCTGTGGCGCGGTGGACGCGGAGGCAGCCATGCGGATTGACCATCTGGACGTGGTGCTGCGCGCGCGCAGCAGCTGGGAAGCGATGGAGCTGGGCAGTGCGCTGGCACGCCGCCATGCGCGCGGCGTGTGGGGCAGCTGGCTGCTGGCCAGTGCGCCGTTGTTCGTGCTGTTCAATGCACTGGCCTGGTGGCTGGATGCCTTCGGCTGGGCCTGGCTGGCGATGTGGTGGTGCAAGCCCTTGTTCGAGCGCGCGCCGCTGTACGTCCTCTCGCGCGGCATCTTCGGCGAACGGGTCGGTCCGCGTGCTGCGCTGCGTGCACAGCGGCAGTGGGGTGGCAGCGGCTTCTGGGGTTACCTGGGCTGGCGTCGCTTCAGTGGACTGCGCAGCCTGTGCCTTCCGGTCAATCTGCTGGAGGGCAATGCGCCTGCCCAGCGCGGCCCTCGCCGGCGAGCGGTAGCCGCCGGTGCCGCAGGTTCTGCACTGGTGCTGGCGGTGATCTGCCTGGCATTCGAGCTGGTGCTGGTGACAGGCGCGATCGCAACCCTCTTCATCTTCATTCCCCTGGAACTGCTGCCCGAATCCTGGCGCGCGGCATGGGCGATGGTCAGCGTGGAGGCGCCTGCGTGGGCCAAGCTTGGCGTCAACCTGCTGTGCTGGCTGGCAGCAGCATTGATCGGGCCGTTCTACGTGGGCGCCGGCTTCGGCCTGTACTTGAACCGACGTACCCAGATGGAAGCCTGGGACGTGGAAATCGCCCTGCGTCGCCTGCGCGAACGCTTGCTGCCCATCGCCTCTTCGTTGGTGCTGCTGCTGTGCCTGGCGCTGCCGTTGGCACCCGTGCACGCGCAGGACGCCGACACGCCGGATGCCGGGCAGACCACTGCGGCCAACACCGATGAAGACGAAGATGCGGAAGAAGCCGAGGAAGCGGCCACTGCGGAAAACGATCCGGCCAATACGCCTGCAATGATCTTCGGCGGCAAGCCGGTGGATACCGCTGGCTTCCGCCAGGCCGTGAAACGCGCCTACGAAGATCCGCTGCAGCGGCCGACGCGGCAGATCAGCCGATGGAAGCCGATCGAAGACGCTGCCGAAAAGAAGAAGGACAAGAAGGAGCTGCAGAAGGACGACAGCAGCAACGCGGACCGCAAGGCGCGCAAGAGCGGCCAGTTGTGGCTGGCCCGGCTCGCCGAATGGGGCCTGTGGGGGTTGCTGGGGGTCCTGCTGCTGGTGCTGCTGTTGACCGCGCGGCTGTGGCTGCCATGGTTGCGCGGTTCTGGCCGCCGCACGCAGAAGCAGCCCCCGCAGATCACCGAAGAACAGGTGGAACTGCCGGTGGTACTGCCGCCGGACGTGGCGACCCAGGCTGGCCTGCTATGGGACCAGGGACGACCGCGGCAGGCGCTGGCCCTGCTGTATCGCGCCAGCGTTCGTACGCTGGTGGAGCGCACCGGCATCGCGTTGCCGCCCGGTGCCACCGAAGCACAATGCCTGCGTGCCTCGCGGCGCATGACCGACAGCACCGACCGTGAGGTGTTCGCGCGCATCGTGCGCATGTGGCAGTACGCCGCCTACGGTGGGCGTCTGCCCAGCCGCAGCGATTTCGATGCGCTGGCCGATACGCTGCGCCAGCAGTACGGGTGGCAGGCATGAATCCGCGCCTGTTCTGGTCATTGATGCTGGGCGCGCTGGTCCTGTTCGGGGTACCACTGACGATCCTGTTCCTGCGCACGCACGAAAAGGTGACCGAGACCGTCGTATTGCCGCCGCAGGGCGAAGCCAGTTACAACCCGCTGTATGTGCTGGGCCAGGCCCTGCGTGCCGACGGCATCGAGGTGCAGTCGCGGCAACGGTTGGACCTGGCACAGATGCCACTGGCCGCCACCGATACGCTGGTGCTGCTGCAGGACACCGCCGACATGCCGCCGCGCACTGCGCAGGCCCTGCTGGACTGGGTGGATACCGGCGGCCATCTGCTGCTGCGCACGCAGCCACCGGCCGAGGACGATGCCAGCAGCACGCAGGGCCCCTTGCTGGACAGGATCGGCGTGGACAGCCTGTTCCATGAAAGCGACTGCCAGCCCTTCCACGTGGTCGATGATCCCAGCCACGTCGAGTTCTGCGGCGGCCGGCGCTTCAGCCTGGGCTTCCAGGCCAACGCCACCGCCGAGCGCCGTTGGGGCGGCGACGAAGGGCTGGTCTTCGCGCGCCTGCCGCACGGCAAGGGTCGTATCGACGTGCTGGCCGACATGGACGTCATGCGCAGCGAAGGCCCGTCCGCATCAACGCGCCGCCGCACCGTCGACATCGATGCCGTTGCCCGCGATGGCCTGCATGACCTCTCGCACCGCGACCTGACACGCTACCTGCTCGATCCCAATTATGGGCGCGGCTCGGTCTGGCTGGTGTACGGCAGTCGCCCGCCATCGCTGGGCGCGCGCATCTTCTACCAAGGGTGGCCGCTGTGGGTGCCGCTGCTGCTGGCGATCCTCGGCTGGCTGTGGTCGCGCGCGCAACGTTTCGGCAGTGCCCTGCCCGCACCGGTGGTCGAGCGCCGCTCGCTGCTGGAACACGTCCGCGCCAGTGGCGAACTGCTGTTGCGCTTCGGTCATGGTGCGCGCCTTTACCAGGCCGTGCAGGCGTTGTTCCTGCATCGCCTGCGCATGCGTGCGCCGGTGGCGGCCGCACTCGACGGTGCCGCACGTGACCAGGCCATCGCCGCAGTGCTGCAATGGCCCGTCAGTCGTGTCGCCAGTGCACTCACTCCGCCTTCGCCGCATGATTCCTCCGCCCTGCGCGAGCGCATCCGCTTGCTGCTCCAGATGAGATCCCTGCTATGACCGATGCCCCTGAACTTCCGGCGGCCGCCACCGCCCGCCTGATCGAACGCGTCGATGCCATCCGCCAGGCCGTCGGCCACGCCTTCATCGGCCAGGCCGATGTGCTCGACCAGATCCTGGTCGCCCTGCTGGCCGGTGGCCACGTGCTGATCGAAGGCGTGCCCGGCCTCGGCAAGACCCTGCTGGTGCGCGCGCTGGCGCAGGCGCTGGAGCTGGACTATGGCCGCGTGCAGTTCACCCCCGACCTGATGCCCAGCGACGTCAGCGGGCATGCGGTGTACGACCCGAAGAGCGAGAGCTTCAAGATCCGTCGCGGCCCGGTGTTCACCAATCTGCTGCTGGCCGATGAGATCAACCGCGCCCCGGCCAAGACCCAGTCCGCGCTGCTGGAGGTGATGCAGGAAGGACAGGTCACCATCGAAGGCAAGGCCTTCACCCTGGCGCCGCCGTTCATGGCGCTGGCCACGCAGAACCCGCTGGAACAGGAAGGCACCTATCCGCTGCCGGAAGCGCAGCTGGACCGCTTCCTGCTGAAGGTGCTGATCGACTATCCGCAGCTGGAGGACGAGAAGCGCATGGTCGCGGCGATCACCAGCGGCCGCGCCGCCAGCGATTTCGACCTGAGCCAGGTGCCGCGCGTACTCGGTGCCGGTGAACTGCTGGCATTGCAGCAGGCCACCGCGTCGATCACCGTCGATGACGAAGTGATCGACTACGCGGTGCGCATCGTGGCCGCCACCCGGCAGTGGCCGGGCATCGCCGTCGGTGCCGGCCCGCGCGGCAGCATCGCCCTGGTACGTGCCTCGCGCGCGCAGGCGGTGCTGGCGGGTCGTGACTTCGTTACCCCGGACGACGTGCGCGACATCGCCCGCCCTGCGCTGCGCCACCGCATCGCGCTGGCACCGGAGCTGCAGATCGAAGGCCAGGGTGCCGACGATGTACTGGGTGCGTTGCTGGCCAAGGTGGAAGCGCCACGCCGATGAGGCCTGCGCCGCTGCTGCTGGCGTTGCTGTTGGCCTGGGCTGTGCTGGGAGGCGTGGTGCTGGGCGGCCTGCTGCCGCGCTGGAGCTGGGCGCTGGCCGGCGCATTGATTGCGGTGCTGGCACTGGTTGATCTGTGGCGACAACGGCGACGGCCGTCGCCCAGCGTCGAGCGCGACGTGCCCGAGGCGCTGGCACTGGGCGTGCGTCGCGAGATCGGCCTGCGCCTGCACAGCGAACAGGCCATGCACGTGCACGTGTTCGATCTGGTGCCGGGCGGTTGGCCACTGGAATCGCTGCCGCAGCGCGTGCCGTTGCGGGCCGGCCATGTCAGCTCGCTGCATTACCACGTGCAGCCGCAGCAGCGCGGGCGCTTTGCCTTCGAGGGCGTGCAGCTGCGCATCCGCTCGCCGTGGCGGCTGTGGTGGCAGCAACGCACGCTGCCACCGGCGCTGGAGGTACGGGTCTACCCCAACTTCGTGCCGCTCACCCGCTTCGCACTGTTCAGCGCCGACCAGGCCTCACGCCTGGTGGGTGCGCATGTGAAGCGGCGGCGTGGCGAGGGCACCGACTTCCACCAGATGCGCGAGTACCGCATCGGCGACAGCCTGCGCCAGCTCGACTGGAAGGCCACTGCACGCGCGCGCAAACTGATCTCGCGCGAGTACCAGGACGAGAAGAACCAGCAGTTGCTGCTGATGCTCGACAGTGGCCGGCGCATGCTGGCCAGCGAAGGCGGGCTCTCGCATTTCGACCATGCGTTGAACGCCTCGCTGGTGGTGGCCTACCTGGCATTGCGCCAGGGGGACGCTGCCGGCCTGTTCGCGGTGGGTGGCGAGCGCCGCTGGGTGGCGCCGCAGCGCGGCATGGGCACGGTGCAGCACCTGTTGCGTGCCAGCTACGACCTGCAGCCGCAGGCGGTGGCTACCGATTACCTGGCCGCTGCCACCGAAGTATCACTGCGCCAGCGTCGGCGTGCGTTGGTGATGCTGGTCAGCAACGTGCGCGATGAAGACATCGAAGACCTGCTTGCGGCCGTGCGCCTGCTGCAGCGCCGTCACCTGGTGTGCGTGGCCAGCCTGCGTGAGCGCGAGCTGGATGGCGCGCTGGAAGGTGAAGTGCACACGGTGGAAGACGCCGCGCAGGCAGGTGCTGCCGCGCTGTACCTGCAGCAGCGCGCGCAGGCGCATGACGCGCTGCGTGCCGAACGGGTGATGGTGTTGGATGTGACCGCCGATGCCCTGCCCGCGGCGCTGGTGGAGCGCTACCTGGCAGTGAAGCGCGAAGGGTTGTTGTAGCCCTGCGCTTGACCGGAGCCGAGCATGGGCTCGGCTCTACACGTGTTGTTCCGTAGAGCCGAGCCCACGCTCGGCTGCCGTATCAGCGCTCGCCCAACAACCGCCGCTGCAACCGCTCCACCGCGCGCTGCAGCAGCACCCGGTTGCGGGCCAGCTTCATCCATTGCGGCAGGCGCGAGAACATCGAGCGGTGATGCCCACTACCCTCGCGCAACGTAGCCGTGGCGTAATCGTGAAGTGCCTGCAGGTGTTCGGCGTTGTACGCCCACAGCAGGCCGGCAGCCGTCTTTTCCACCAAGCGCAATGGCAGACCGAAGTCGGGGTCGATGGCCTCGTTGCCCCTCCAGCGGGAGATCGTTACCTCCACATCACTGCTGCGGCCACATTGGCGGCATTCCGCAGCCAGCGTGCGCAGCGGAGTGGTTGCCCGTGCACGATGCACTTCAGCGCTCACCCATTTATGGCCGCAGTACCCACAAGGACGGTAACCGCTGTAGCGCACCGGCCCCACCCAGTCACCTGAACCACAGCGGCCGCAACCACAGCCACCGTCCAGCGCTTCGCTGCACCCCAGGCAACGGAAGCGCCGCGAACTGGATGGGCCTATCACCCAGCCAGCCGTATCGCAGCGATGACAGCGCACCGCCACCCGGTCGGCATAGCGAAACAGGGCGTGACCGTCATCGCGATGGCGCCCGGGCTGCGATGCAGGCCGCAGACTGTTGTCGCGCCCTGCCGCCATCAAACGTAGATCCGCGTCGGCGCCTCATCAACGATCGCATGTGGCACGAAGCGCGCACTGTCGCGGGTGATCGCACTGTCGTCTTCGCGGATGCCGATGCCGCAGGCGTGGTCGCCGATCACCCAGCTGCCGATCAGCGGGTAGCCGCCTTCGAAGCGGGTGAGCGGGTGCGCACGCTGGATGATGGCCGGACCGTCGTACGGGCCGTCGCTGCGCTGCGTGCTGCCATCGGCCAGGTGCATCTCGATGTTGGCGCCCTCGCGCGAGAACAGCGGCTTGCGTACCCAGCCCGACGCCAGCGCGCTGCCGTCATCGAAATGGGCTTCCAGCAGGTTCGGATGGCCCACATTGCGCTGCCACAGCAGCGGCAGGATGCCCTTGTTGCTCAGCACCGCCTTCCATGCCGGTTCCAGCAGCTGCACGCCCGAACCCGGCAGGGCGCGACCGAACTCCTCGGCCATCAGGTCTTCCAGCGGATACAGCTTGAACAGCGTGCCGATCACCGAATCGTCCAACGCGGTGAAACGACCGTCTTCGGACAGGCCGATATCCTCGATGGCGATGGCCTCACCATGCAGGCCGGCCTGCGAGGCGCAGTCACGCAGGTAATCGACGGTGCCACGGTCTTCGTCCGAGCTGCCCACCGCGCTGAAGTACAGCGGCGGCGGCAGCTGCGTGGCCAGTTCGCCGAAGCGTTCGACCAGCGCCTCATGGATCGCATTGAACTGGTCGGCATGCTGCGGCAGGCGGCCAGCGTTGCGCTGGTCCTCCAGCCACTGCCACTGGAAGAAGCTGGCTTCGAACAGCGAGGTCGGCGTGTCGTAGTTCAGCTCGTACAGCTTGGCCGGGCCGGTGCCGTCATAGGCCAGGTCCAGACGCCCATACAGGTGCGGCTGGCGCAGGCGCCAGCTGTCGGCGATCCAGTCGCGGTAATGCGCCGGAATCGCCAGCTGGTCCATCAGGCGCTCGCTGGCGATGACATCGCCGACCAGGCCCATCGCCATCTGGTGCAGTTCGGCGCTGGGGTCTTCGATGTCCTGCTCGATCTGGCGCAGGGTGAAGGCGTAATACGCGCTTTCATCCCAGTACGGCTGACCGTCGATGGTGTGGAAGCGGAAACCGGCTTCCTCCGCGCGCGCCCGCCACTGGGCGCGCTCGGCAATACGGATGCGTTGCATGGGTCGATCAGCCGCCGTAGCTGCCGCTGGTGCTGCGGCGTTCGCTGGTGTTGCCGAAGCCACCACGGCTGGCGGTGACCGCACGGTTGGGCGTGGCAGTGACCGGGGCCAGCCCGGCCTTGCCCGCGCCGATGCCGCTGGCGGTGTTCAGGCCGCCGCTGCCACCCGGGGCCGGACGCGCCCAACCGGCGCTCTTGTCCTGGTAAGCCGGTGCCGAGGCCGGCGCCTGCGGAGCCAGGCCGCCGCGGTTGCTCAGCATCTGCGACATGAAGAAGCCCATCATCATCGGGCCGATGAACGACGTACCGGCCGAGGTGTGCTGCTGCACGCACTGCTCGGGCTTGTAGTCCTGTTCGCAGGCTTCCTTGGTCGCGTACTTCGGCGCTGCATCGGCGGACTTCTTCTGCGCCTCGGCAAATGCATTGCGGCAGGCGGAAGGATCAGCGGTGGCCGTGGTGCAGGCCTCCACCGAGGTATACAGGCCTTCCTGCACCTGCACCTGCTCTTCCTTCTGGCAGGCAGTGAACAGCAGCGGCGCAGCGCTCATCAGCAGCAGCGCGGTGGTGCGGGAACGTTTCATGGCCTCATGCCTTCAAGTCGGAACAATGCCCCATCATGCCAAATCCCGGCCAACAACCGGAATCGGCAAAGTGGGAAAGATGAACGGAATTTCATTTTCGTCGTTCTCCCCACGCTCCATCCACGCATGGCGTGGATCTACATGTCGACCAAGGTCGACAACCACCAAGAGCAGGCCATGCCATTCCGACAGATCGAAGGAACCTGTCGAAGGCGGGGTGGGTCCGGTTGCGGGGGCGTGAGCGCCATGGATGGCGCGACCGAGGCTACATGGACGTACTTGCGCCGTCCCCCGCAACCGGACCCACCCCGCCTACCCACGGGAAGCCCGCTGTTGCCGTTGACCTTGACGTTGATTCGGCAGGTGCAGGGCGCAGCCCTGCCGCACCACCTCCGGTGGTTGCAGCAGCAACCGAAAAACTCCGCCATCATCAACCGACCCCCACGTCGTACGGCCCGCCCGTTCCGCCAGCCATGCCTGAATACCGCTCCCGTACCTCCACCGCCGGCCGCAACATGGCCGGCGCCCGCGCCCTGTGGCGTGCCACCGGCATGAAGGATGGCGACTTCCACAAGCCGATCATCGCCATCGCCAACTCCTTCACCCAGTTCGTGCCCGGCCACGTACACCTGAAGGACCTTGGCCAGCTGGTCGCGCGCGAGATCGAACAGGTCGGCGGCGTCGCCAAGGAATTCAATACGATCGCCGTGGATGACGGCATCGCCATGGGCCACGACGGCATGCTGTACTCGCTGCCCAGCCGCGAGATCATCGCCGACTCGGTGGAGTACATGGTCAACGCGCACTGCGCCGATGCGCTGGTGTGCATCAGCAACTGCGACAAGATCACCCCCGGCATGCTGATGGCCGCACTGCGCCTGGACATCCCGGTGGTGTTCGTCTCCGGCGGGCCGATGGAAGCCGGCAAGACCAGGCTGTCCGAGCACAAGCTGGATCTGGTTGATGCGATGGTGGTGGCCGCAGATGACAGCGCCTCCGATGAGAAGGTGGCCGAGTACGAACGCAGCGCCTGCCCCACCTGCGGCTCGTGCTCGGGCATGTTCACCGCCAACTCGATGAACTGCCTGACCGAGGCCTTGGGCCTGTCTCTGCCCGGCAACGGCACCACGCTGGCCACGCATGCGGACCGCGAGGCGCTCTTCCGCCGCGCCGGCCGCTTGATCGTCGAGCTCTGCCATCGCTGGTATGGCGGCGAGGATCCGCGTGCGCTGCCGCGCGGCATCGCCACTCAGGCTGCGTTCGCCAACGCGATGACCCTGGACATCGCCATGGGCGGCTCCACCAACACCATCCTGCACCTGCTGGCCGCTGCGCAGGAAGCGGAGGTCGACTTCGACCTGTCCCACATCGACGCACTGTCGCGGCGCGTGCCACAGCTGTGCAAGGTGGCGCCGAACTCGCCCAAGTATCACGTCGAAGATGTGCATCGCGCGGGTGGTGTGTTCGGCATCCTCGGAGAGCTGGATCGCGCCGGCCTGCTGGATACCGCCGTGCCTACCGTGCACAGCACCACGCTCGGTGAAGCACTGGATCGCTGGGACGTGATGCGCAGCGACAACGAAACGCTGCACACCTTCTTCAAGGCCGGTCCCGCCGGCATTCCCACCCAGGAAGCCTTCAGCCAGGCCACGCGCTGGCCATCGCTGGATGTTGACCGCGCCGAGGGCTGCATCCGGGCGCTGGAGCATGCCTATTCGCAGGAAGGCGGACTGGCCGTGCTGCGCGGCAACCTCGCCGTCGATGGCTGCGTGGTGAAGACTGCGGGCGTGGACGAATCGATCCACGTGTTCGAAGGCAATGCGCGCGTGTTCGAAAGCCAGGACGCGGCCGTAGCCGGCATTCTCGCCGATGAAGTGAAGCCCGGCGACGTGGTGGTCATCCGCTATGAAGGCCCGAAGGGCGGCCCGGGCATGCAGGAAATGCTGTACCCGACCAGCTACCTGAAGTCGAAGGGGCTGGGCAAGCAATGTGCGCTGCTGACCGATGGTCGCTTCTCCGGTGGCACCTCGGGCCTGTCGATCGGCCACGTTTCGCCGGAAGCGGCCAGCGGCGGTGTGATCGGACTGGTGGAGAATGGCGACCGCATCCGCATCGACATTCCCGCCCGCCGCATCGACCTGTTGCTGGACGACGCCACGCTGGCACAGCGCCGCACAGACGCCGATGCTCGTGGCTGGAAGCCGCGCGCACCGCGCCCACGCAAGGTCACCAGTGCACTGAAGGCCTACGCTCTGCTGGCCACCAGCGCCGACAAGGGCGCCGTACGCAACACCGCCCTGCTCGGCGACTGAAGACGGGTAGTGCCGGCCGCTGGCCGGCAAGGGCAGTGCGCTGCGTTTGCCGGCCAGCGGCCGGCACTACCGAATGAGTGTGGCCGACACTGCCCACCCCAGGGGTGCATCATGTGCGGCCCCACACATGGACGTCCTGATGCGCCGCTTCCTCAGCCTGATAGCACTGGCACTCGCCACTGCGTCCGCGCCGGCGTCCGCCGACGAATGCCGCTTCGACAATCGTGCCGAACTGCTGGCGATGTCGCCTGCAGCATTCGACCACGGCCCCGGCGAGGGTTGGGCCGCGCTGGTCCGGCGCGCCGGCTGCCAGTTGGAACTGGCTGACCTGTTCGCCGCGTACCGGCGCCAGGCCAAGGCAAGCGGCCACTCCGAGCTGGCCTGGCACGAGGCGCAACTGCGTGCCTACGAGGGGCAACGCGATCCCGCCAGCGCGCTGATGCGGTTGACGTACAAGCCTGCAGACGCCGACCCGGAGGGATGGAACCTCTACGTGGACGCAACGATCGCCTTTCTCGATGACGACCTGCCCGCTCTGCGGCATGCACGCGCGCGGTTGGCAGCCCTGCCGCTGCCGCCCGGCGCCACGCTCAGGGAGGGGATGGTGGAGATGCGGAGTGCACAAGGCCTGCAGCACATCGCGTGGCCACCGCGTCTGAACACCGTGGACGACCTGATCCGCTGCATGTACCAGCCTTACGCGCTGGCCTCCGCGTCATGCCCGCAGTCGCAGTACTGAGACGCGGAACCGGCCGGCTGCTCAGCCGATGGTGCGCTTGAACGGCGGCAGCGCGTCGATGATGCGCTTGCCGTAACGGCGGGTCAGCAGGCGTGAGTCGAGGATGATCACCCGGCCGGTATCGGTGGAAGTGCGGATCAGGCGGCCTGCGAACTGGGTCAGCGTGCGCAGCGCATGCGGAATCGCGATCAGGTTGAACGCATTGAGCCCGCGCGCTTCCACCCATTCGCTGAGCGTGGCGGTCTGCGGATCGGTCGGCACCGCGAACGGTACCTGGGTGATCACCACCGTGGTGCAGGCTTCACCGGGAAGATCCAGGCCTTCGCCGAACGAGTTCAGCCCGAACAGCACCGACCCCTCACCGGCAGCCACGCGACGCAGGTGTTCGTCGATCATGCGCGTCTTCGACATCTCGCCCTGCACCAGTACCTGCTTACGCTTGGCGGCGGGCATCAAGCCGGCCACCTTTTCCATTTTCCAGCGCGAGGTGAACAGCACCATCGAGCCCTTCGTCCAGTCCAGTTCCTTGCCGATGTAGCGCGCCACTTCACGCGGATGGCCTTCGCGGTCATCGGGCGTGACCGGGAACGGGGGCACGATCAGCTCGGCCTGGTTGGGCAGGTCGAACGGGGACGACAGCGAGACCATCTCGGCGGTTTCGGGGATGCCGTTGTCGATCGCCAGCGACTGGAAATCGCCGCCACCGGTCAGCGTCGCCGAGGTCAGCACCACCGAATCCACTTCATCCCACAACAGCTTGCGCAGCACGTGCGCGGCCGAAACGGGCGAACCATGCAGCACCAGGTCGCCATCGCGGGTGGCGGTCACCCAGCGCGCCATCGGCGGCGCGCCTTCCTTGTCCTCGCGGCGCCAGACCTGCCACAGGTTGTACTGCTGCTCGATCATTTCCAGGGCCATGCCCAGGTTGCGCTGCAGGCGCTCGCGCGCCGGATCGTCCGGCTTGCCCTTGGCGACCTGCGCGGTGGCCGCGTGCGCCCAGTTGTAGAGGCTGCGGGTATCGTCGGCCACTGCCTCGATCGGCTCGCGCCAGGCCTCGGGCAGGCGCCCGTTGGCGGCGCGCCACATCGGTTCCTCATCGGCCGGCGCCGGCATCCACACCGCTTCCACGTGGTCGCGGAACATGCGCAGGCCCTTGGCCACGTTGCTGGCCGCGTCGATGGCTTCGTTCGGCAACAGGTTGCCGAGGCGATCCTTGTCGACCGCACGGTAGGCACCGGCAATCAGGATCTGCAGGCGGCCAGTGCGCTTGGCCATTTCATCCAGTGCCAGGCTGGCCGCGCCCTGATCGATGGCCACATTGCCAACGTGGTGGCCTTCGTCGAGTACCAGCAGCATGTCCGACGGCGCGGCGATCATCGGCTGGCCGTTGTCGCTGTCGCCAATGGACAGCGCCGACAGCAGCAGGGCGTGGTTGGTGACCACGATCTGCGCGTCACGCACGGTATTGCGCGAACGCAGCACCGCGCACTGCGCCGAGTATGCGCAGCGTCGCCCCGCACAGCCCGAGGCCGGCGTGGTGATGCGCCCGCGCAGGCCGGGGCTGATGGTTTCCGGCGCGTTGTCGATGTCGCCGTCCCAGCTGCCATTGCTGAAGGCCACGGTGAGGCGCTTGGCGATGTCCATCTCGATCGGCGCCAGCGGGCGGTCGAACAGCGGCTGCTCGTCCTCGAACATGCCGTTCTGCGCACCCTCGCCATGTGCTTCGGCGGCGTTGCGCGTGCACAGGTAGCGGGTGCGGCCCTTGGCCAGTGCGATGGTCGCCTCCAGGCCGGTGGCCTTGAGGAAGTTCGGAATATCGCGCTCGACCAGCTGCGACTGCAGCGCCACGGTACCTGTGCTGATCACCAGCTTCTTCTTGCTGGCCAGGGCAATCGGCACGCCGGCGGTCAGGTAGCCCAGGCTCTTGCCGACGCCGGTCGGCGCCTCGACCACGCCCACGCCACCGCTGGTGGACAGCGCACGCGACACCACACCGATCATCTGGCTCTGCGAGCGGCGGGTGGAGAAGCCGGGGGTATTGGCCTGCAGCGTCGTGTATGCCTTGCGGATCGCGTCCTTCAAGGTGTCATCGAGCTTGCGTGGGGCGGCGACGGTTTCGGTCACGCCAGAACTACCGTAGCGGGGTCAGGCCGGCCATTGTCGCATGGCCGGCCACGGGCTCCGATGCGCGGGCGCTGAACAGGGTCAGCAGCGTCGCGCGATGGCGGGATGAGTGCCCCGCGCCACCACCGATGCGGCCAAGGCCGCCATCGGCGGTCAGGGTGTCGCAGCCCGCTGCCGCAACAGCCGCACCAATGCCCAGACCAGCAGTACCGTGCCGATGGCATCCATCATCGCCAGGCCGAAGTGGACCACACCCAGCACGGTGCCCAACTGCGAGATCGCACCGAAGTCGCCGTTGCTGACCATCCACATCGGCACCAGGCTGGCCAGCAGGCTACCCATGCTGGCCGCCAGCAACAGCAGCAGGCCGGTCAGCGCCCCGGTGCGTGCCGGATCGCGCGGCGCCCCCATCACCCACACCAGGCCGACGCACAGGGCGATCAGCACCGGCAGGCGTACGCCCACCATGGTCAACAGGGTCACCATCAGCGCCTGGGTATCCATCGGTCAGTCCTGCCCGGCGAAGGCATCGGCACCGGCGCGCAGCTGCTGGTAGACCTCGTCGGTCTGCGGGCGTACGGCGTGCCACTGCAGGAAGCTCTCGGCCGCCTGTTCGACCAGCATGCCCAGGCCATCGACCGTGTTGCGGCACTGCGCGGCGCGCGCCCAGGCCAGGAAGGCGATGGCGGCCTCGCCGTAGTTCAGGTCAACCGCCGTGGTCATCGAATTGACCAGCGACAGCGGCAGCTTGAACTCGGCGTCGCGATCGCGGCCGGCCGAGGTCGCGTTGAGGATCAACTCGAAATCACCGAGGTCGCGCAGATCGTCCCAGTAACGGCTGAGCGCGCGGCCCGGCTCGCCCATGGCATCGATCAGTTCGTCGGCGCGTTCCGGCGTGCGGTTGACCACCACCAGCTCGGTGATGCCGGCATCCAGCAGCGCCGGAGCGACGCTGCGTGCCGAACCACCGGCACCCAGCAGCAGCACGCGGCGGCCGCGCAGGTCCAGGCCATGGCGGTCGGTAAGGTCGCGCACCAGGCCAATGCCATCGGTGGTGTCGCCGTGCCAGCGGTCGCCCTTGCGCAGCAGGGTGTTGACCGAGCCGGCGCGGCGCGCGCGCGCCGTCAGCGTGGTGCACACGGAGAATGCCGCTTCCTTGTGCGGTGAGGTGACGTTGGCACCGACACCGCCCTCGGAGGCGAACGCCTCCAGCCCGGCCAGGAATGCGTCCGGGGCAAGATCGATGCTGCGGTAGTCGAGGGAGATGCCTTCCTGGCGACCGAACGCGGCATGGATCTGCGGCGACTTCGAGTGGGCGACGGGGTGTCCGAAGACGGCGTAACGATCGGTCATGGAATCCTCAAGCTGGCTAGACTGGCGCTCTTTCGTGCATGGACCTGGATGATGCGTATCACCCCGACCCTGCTGGTGCTCGCCGCCAGTCTACTCTCTGCCCCGGTGGCGATGGCGTTGAACGAGTACGGCATCGAAGGCATGGGCGTGATCTCGACCCGTGCCGACGAGGGCCGCGCCACGATCAGCGCCGATGGCCAGCGCATCGTCTTCGCCCGCCGTGGCGAGGCCGGCTGGGGGCTGTGGCAGGCGCGCGTGGTCGACGGCCGCTGGCAGCAGGCGCAGGCCTTGCCGCTGGCAGTGACCGGCGAGGTGCGCGATCCGTATTTCAGCCGCGACGGCCATTGGCTGCTGTTCGCCGCAGGCCGCGAGGGCCAGCTGGCGCTGTACCGGGCAGCGATTGCCGCCGATGGCGGTGTGGGCGCCCCGCAACCGTTGGCGGGCGATGGCGGACGGCATGAAGAGCGCGGCCCGGCGTTGAGCGCGGATGGGCGGCGGCTGCTGTTTGCGCGCCAGCAGGGCCGTGGTGCCGGCTGGGACCTGTTCGTGGCCACGCTGGATGCGCAGGGCGCGCGTGGGCCGGCGACGGCGTTGCAGGCGCTCAACAGCGCTGCCGATGAAACCGACGGCGACTGGCTGGGCAGCGCTGGCGCGATCGCCTTCAGCCGTGGCAGCGCTGATACCGCGCAGGTCTGGACCAGTGGCTGCGCGTGGACGGGCAGTGCTCTGCAGCCGTTGGGGCTGTCCTTCAACCAGGCCAGCGGCTGGACCGGCGCGCCGGTGGTCGACAACGCCAAGCCGGGCGAAATGATGGTGGCCAGCAGTGCGGCGAAGTCGCCACGCGCCGGTGGCGTGGATGTGTACCGGCTGGCGGTGCCGAAGGTGGTGGCAGTGCCGGGCTGCGGCGGGTAATGGGCAACGGGTCGCGCGGGCGTTCATCCACGCATGGCGTGGATCTACTGGAACCGGCGTTGTAGTAGATCCACGCCATGCGTGGATGCGGCAGGCTCAGCGCGACAGCACCTTCGCGCGCTGCCGTTCGTATTCCACTTCACTGAGCTGGCCGTTGTCCTTGCGCCGGTTCAGTGCGGCCAGTTCGGCCTGCACGCTCTCCGGCATGGCCTGCTCGCGGGCAACCCGGGCGGCAGCGGAAAGCTGCTCGGGCGGCCGCCGTGCGGCACGCCAGGCAGCAACGAACACGCCGACGATGATCGCCCCGAACACCAGCGTGCCGGTGCCCCAGATCAACCATTGCATCCAACCCATTTCAGGTCCCATCGCGTGTTCCTCCGTCCGTCGTGGGCGCTATTGTCAGCGCTCGCGCAGCCAACGCGCCACCTGCGGCGCGAAATAGGTCAGCACGCCATCGGCGCCGGCGCGCTTGAAGCCCAGCAGCGATTCCAGCACGCAGGCGCGCTCGTCCAGCCAGCCGTTGGCGAACGCCGCCTTCATCATCGCGTACTCGCCGCTGACCTGGTAAGCGAAGGTCGGCACGCCGAAGGTTTCCTTCACCCGCCGCACCAGGTCCAGGTACGGCATGCCCGGCTTGACCATCACCATGTCCGCGCCCTCCTCCAGGTCCAGCGCGATCTCGCGCATCGCCTCGTCGCCGTTGGCCGGGTCCATCTGGTAGGTCTTCTTGTCGGCCTTGCCGAGGCTGGCCGCGCTGCCCACCGCGTCACGGAACGGGCCGTAGAACGCCGAGGCGTACTTGGCCGAGTAGGCCATGATGCGCACGTTGAGATGGTGGTCGGCATCCAGCGCACGACGGATCGCACCGATACGGCCATCCATCATGTCCGAAGGCGAAATGATGTCCGCGCCCGCCTCGGCGTGCGACAGCGACTGCTTGACCAGTGCTTCGACGGTGATGTCGTTGAGCACGTAGCCCTTGTCATCGATGATGCCGTCCTGGCCGTGCGTGGTGTACGGGTCCAGGGCCACGTCGGTCATCACCCCCAACTCCGGGAAACGCGACTTCAGCGCGCGGATCGCACGCTGCGCCAGGCCGTCTTCGGCCCACGCCGCGGATGCGTCCAACGACTTCTGCGAGGCGTCCAGCACCGGGAACAGATCGATCACCGGGATGCCGAGTTCCAGCGCTTCCTCGGCCACCTTCAGCAGTTCTTCGATCGACAGCCGCTCCACGCCCGGCATCGACGGCACCGCGACGCGGCCGGCCGGTTCGTGCACGAACACCGGATAGATCAGGTCGTCGGTGGTCAGCGTGTTCTCGCGCATCAGGCGGCGCGAGAATTCGTCATGGCGCATGCGCCGCGGGCGGTAATGGGGATGAGGCATGGCAGGCTCCGAGGAGTGGCTATTGCAACAGGTAGCCCTGCGGCAGCAGGGGTTCGGGCAACGGGCGTTCGCCGAGGGCATCGAGCTGGTCGATCTCGATGGTGCGCACCAGCGCGTCCAACGGCAGGTCGTTCGGCTCCAGGCCGAACGGGTCTTCCATTTCTTCACCCAGCTGGTCCAGGCCGAAGAAGGCATAGGCCAGCACCGCCGACAGCACCGGCGTGGCCCAGCCCAGCGAGCTGGCCAGGCCGAACGGCAGCAGTACGCAGAACATCCACGCGCAGCGGTGCAGCAGCAGGGTGTAGGCGAACGGCAGCGGGGTGGTAAGGATGCGCTCGCAGCCGGCCTGGATCGAGGACATCGCGTGCAGGCGCTCTTCCAGCTGGACGTAAAGAATGGAATCGAGCGTGCCTTCGCGACGGGCTTGGGCCAGTTCGGCGGCGATCATCGCCAGCAGCGCATCGGGCACGTTCCCGCGCTGGGCGAGCTGCCCGCGCTGTTCCTCGTCCAGCCAGGGCACCGCGGCCAGCGCCACGTCGCGGGCGCGCAGCCGCGCGGCCAGTGCATAGGCAAAAGCGGTGGTCAGGTAGCTGATGCGCTGGCGGCGCGGTGCATCGTCGGCCAGCAGTACCTGTACCTGCCGTGCCAGCGAACGCGATTCGAACACCAGCTGGCCCCACAGCTTGCGGCCCTCCCACCAGCGGTCGTAGCAGGCGCTGTTGCGGAAGCTGAGGAAGATCGACAGGACCAGGCCAAGCAGGGTGAACGGGGTGACCGAGACGCGCTCGATGCCGACCGGCGGCGCCAGCTCCACCACCGCGGCAACCGCGATGGAGAGGGTGAGGATGGCCAGCACCTTCGGCGCGATCGCCGGGACGATGGAGCCACGCAGGATGTACAGCAGTTGCCAGCCGTGGGGACGGGAACGAATGATCATGGGAGCAGCCGCGCGGGGCGCGGTTCGACAGGCACGCGGGGGGCTCGCGCAGCCGCACATTCTACTCCCTGCCCGGCCAGCGGCCGTGTCCCTGCGACGCCCTGTCGCACCGGCCGGACCGGCTCAGATCACGCCGCCGCCCAGCCCCAGGCGCAGGATGCCGACCACCACCACGATGCCGTTCAGGATCAGCCCGGTCCAGGCCCGGCCGCGCTTGCTGGGGTGGGTGAACAGGATGCCGAGCGCGGCGATGATCGCGCCGACCGCAGCAAATGGGATCAGGAACCAGTTGCCCCAGCCCAGCAGCGGTATCAACGCGAAGATCATCCACACCAGGGCCAGTACGCCCCACAACAGACTGATCACACCCATAGCGCACTCCCCGTGGTTGTTCCCGCACCCAACCATAGCCGTTCCCGGCAGCGCCGCCTACCGCCGTTGCCGACAGCCTCACCGACACCGTGCTAGCGTGCGGCCATGGGTCGAGCCCCGATGTTGGCGCCGATTCAGAGTGCCCGGCTGATGATCCGAACCAGTCCTACAGGGGTATACGCCATGAACATCCGTTGGGTCGCCTTGGCGGCCATGCTGCTGACCGTTGCCGGTTGCGCCAGTACCTCCAAGGTCATGCTGGGCCGCGCCCGCGCACCGATCGATCCGGCCCAGGTGCAGATCTATTCAACGCCACCTGCCGGTTCGCAGGAAATCGCCCAGCTGGAGTCGTCTTCGGCGGTGGGCTTCGGCACGCAGGGCCAGACCGATGCCGCCGTGGCACGCCTGAAGCGTGAAGCGGCCGCGCTGGGTGCCAACGGCGTGATCCTGATGGGTGTGGGCAGCAGTGGCTCACCGGTCGGCATGTCGGTGGGTGCCGGCAGCTACGGTTCGCACGTGGGCGGTGGCGTGGGTATCGGCATACCGACCACACAGAAACGCGCGGCCGGCGTGGCGATCTGGGTGCCGAATCCGGAAGCACCGGCGCGGTTGCCGACGCAGACGATCACCCCGCAACGCTGACGGTAGTGCCGGCCGCTGGCCGGCAACCGCAGGGCAAAGGCAATGCCGGCCAGCGGCCGGCACTACCGGTCAGTTCTTCTGGTATTTCGGCACGAACACCTGGTTCACCGCTTCGGCCAGCTGGTCCGGCGGCAACAGGCCCTGGTCGAGCAGGAAGTTGTTGAACGCCAGGCGGTCGAACTTCGCGCCCAGTGCAAGCTCTGTCTGCATGCGCAGTTCGAGGATGCGGGTGTAGCCGTAGAAGTAGCTGCCCGCCTGGCCCGGCATGCGCACCATGTAGCGGTCCAGTTCCTGGGTGGCCATCGCCTTGGACAGACCCACCTGCTCGATCAGCACGCGTTCGCCGTTGGCTCGGTCGGTCAGGCCCAGGTTGAGCATCGGGTCGAGCATCGCGCGGGCGGCACGCAGCAGGCGGAACTGCAGCGCGATCATCTGCCCGTCCAGCGGCTCGTACGGCACCATCTCGGCTTCGGCATACAGCGCCCAGCCTTCCACGTTCACCGAATTGAACGCGAACATCGTGCGTGCCAGCGACACGCCACGCTCGACCATCGCGGTGAACTGCAGTTCGTGGCCCGGGCGGCCTTCATGCGCGCTCAGCGTCCAGGCCGCCGCGCCGAAGTTGAAGTCGTCGTACTGCGCACCCGCACCAGCAGCCGGGTTGCCCAGCGGCAGCACGAAGGTGCCCTGCTGCCCGGTGTTGTTGACCAGCGGCGCGGGCAGGAAGTGCGGTGCCGGGCTGGCAGCGCTTTCGGCGGCCGAGCCCAGGCGCATCTGCATCGCACGCTGCGGCACGTCGACGATGCGGTGTTCGCGGATCAGCGGGTCGATGGCATCGATCACCTTGCGGTAGTGGCCTTCAAGCTGGTCATCGGCGATCTTGTCGCCCTTCAGCGCGCGGATCACCGCCACCGGGTCGCTCGGATCACTGACCTTCAGGCCCTTCTCTTTCGCAACCAGCGGCGCCAGCTGGCGCATCGCCGAGCGCGTTTCCATGAACTCCAGCTGCGCGCGCTGCATCAGCAGCTTCGGGTCGATATCAATACCGACCTGCTTGAGCTGATAGGCGTACAGCGGGGCCGGCAGGCGCGCATCGGCACGTGCCTTCGGCAGCACCTCCTTGCGGGTCCATGCGGCGTATTCCTTCATCTGCACGGCAAGCGCCTTCATGGCCTCGTCGGCACCGGCGACCTGGTACTTCTTCAGCAGCGACTCGATACCGGTGATGTAGGTCTCGACGTTGTCCAGCGACTGCTGCACTTCGATCTTCGTCGGCTGCAGCAGCGTGCTGTCCTTCAACCGCTCTTCGTAGCGCTGGCGGGCCAGCGTGGTGAACGCGGTGCCGCCCGGCTGCAGGCCCGCGTACGCCTTCAGGCGATCGACCGCCTTGGCCCGGCGCTCGGCCGGCACCTGGTCGGACAGCAGCAGGTTGAGGCCGCTGAACACGCTCTGCGGCGCATCACGCCACGGCAGCAGGTACTTCTGGTTGAGCTCGCTGCCCTCAATGTTCTGGTTGGCAGCGGCGATCATGATCTCCAGGTCCTGGCGGACGTTGGGATCCTTCTCGCTGGCCAGCTTGGCCTTCAGTTCGTCGCGGGCCTTGGCCATCGCGGCGCGGTAGCGCTTGTCGTTGTCCGGGCCGAGGTCGGCGACCTTGTCGTCGTAGCCGGGCACGCCGAAGAAGCCGGTTTCCTCGGGCTGGAACGGGCCCTGGGCATCCAGCAGGATCTGCGCCAGCGCGTTGCTGCGCGTGACCCAGGCCGGGCTGGCCGGCGTGGAGGCCTTGGCGGCCGGCGCGGCCAGGGCCGGTGGGGCCGACAGCAGCGGGGCGGCGGTCAGGGCCAGGGCGATGGCAAGCGCGATCGGCTTCATGGAGCACTCCAGGACAGGGTTGCCCGCACCCTACGCGCTCATGGCGGTGGCGACAATCGGCCGGAGGTCACGCCCTCTACAGCGCGGCCGTCAGCGCACATTCCCCGCGCGCGCGGCAGGCCTGCAGTTCGCATTCGCCAGCCGCTTCGGCATCATCCAGCGCGCTCAGGTCGAAGGTCTGCTTGTCTTCGGCCAGCACGTACATCACCGGGTAATCCCACACGTTGTCACTGCGGGTACCCTTCACGAACAGGCGGCCGTGCGCGTGCGGCCCTTCCAGCGCTACGGTCAGCCCGACATCGCGCTCGCCGTTGATCGCGGTCTGCATGCTGCCCAGTGGCAGCGTGCCGGCCTGCAGCGGTTCTCCGAATACCTGCACCAGTTCGATGCTGCAGCCCGCGCGACGCATCGCCTCGCGCATCGGCGCACTGTCGTGCGCGGCCTCGGTCCAGCGCAGCACGCTCCAGGCGATGGCGCCGCCCAATGCGAGCAGGAACAGCAGCACCGCCAATGGCATCGCCCAGCGCCAGTGCCGGCACCACCAGCCAGATCGCAGGTTGGAGGGAGCAGGAATCGGCGGTGGCAGGGTCATGGGCGGGCTCCTTCCCGGATGATGATCAAGGCTTCAGGCAACGTCCCAGGAAGGCTTCGGCAACGCGGTAGCGATGCAGTGCGTCGGCGCCGGACAGACCGTGCTTGGCACCCGGGTAGGTCATCAGTTCAAACGGCTGGCCACGTTTCTGCAGCGCGCTCATCAGGCTGGTCGAATTGGTGAACAGCACGTTGTCGTCGGCCATGCCGTGGATCAGCAGCAGCGGCGAGCGCAGGCCCTCGATGTGGGTCAGCACGCGTGCTTCGCGATAGCCGGCATCGTTGCGCGCCGGCAGGTCCATGTAGCGCTCGGTGTAGTGGCTGTCGTACAGGCCCCAATCGGTGACCGGTGCGCCGGCCACACCACAGGCGTAGCTGTCCGACGCCTTGGCCAGCAGCATCAGGGTCATGTAGCCGCCGTTGGACCAGCCCTGCACGCCGATGCGCGCTGGGTCCACCCACGGCTGCTGCTTCAACCACGCCACGCCACGCAGCTGGTCGGCCACTTCCACCGTGCCCTGCTTGCCATACAGCGCGCCGCCGAAGTCACGGCCACGGCGTGGGGTGCCGCGGTTGTCCAGCGAAAACACCACATAGCCCTGCTGGGCCAGGTACTGGTTGAACAGGTGATCGCCACGGCCGGGCCAGCTGTCGGTGACGGTCTGGCTGGCCGGGCCGCCATACACGTACACCGCCACCGGGTAGCGCTTGGCCGGATCGAAGCCGGCCGGCTTGATCACGCTGTAGTTCAGCGGCGTCCTGCCGTCGGCGGCAGTCAGCGTGCCGAATTCGACCGGGCGCTGCGCCTCGCGGTAGCGCGCATACGGATGCTTGGGATCGGCCAGATCGTTCTCGACCAGGGTGGCGATCTTCTCGCCGTTGGCGCGGAACAGTTCGATCTGCGGCGGCGTGCTGCTGTTGGACCAGCTGTCCACGTATACGCTGGCGTTGCGCGCGAAGCTGGCGCTGTGCATGCCCGGCGCCTTCGACAGGCGCTGCGGCTGGCCGCCCTGCAGCGGGACGGCGTAGATCTGGCTTTCGCGCGCCGAATCGATGCCGGCACGGAAGTACGCCAGGCCGGCCTTTTCATCGACCGCCAGCAGTTCATCGACCGACCAGTTGCCGTGGGTCAGCGCGGTGGCCTTGCCCTTGCTGTCGATGCGGTACAGATGCTGGAAGCCGGTACGCTCGGACGACCACAGCACGCTGCTGTCGTCGAGGAAGCGCAGGCTGTTGTGCAGTGGCACCCAGGTCGGGCTGGTTTCGTGGGCCAGCACGCGCTGCTGGTTCGAGGCCAGGGTGACTTCCACCAGGTCCAGCTTCTTCTGGTCGCGCGACTGGCGCTGGAAACTCAGGTGCTGCGGATCGCGCCAGTCGACGCGGGCCAGGTAGATGTCCTGCTCCTTGCCGAGGTCGATCCACTGCGTCTGCGCCTGTTCCGCCGGCGAGATCACGCCCAGCTTCACCTGCACGTTGGCATCGCCCGCGGCCGGGTAACGCTGTTCGATCACATCGGTGCGATCGGCATAGACTTCGTAGCGCTTCTGCACCGGCACCGGGCTTTCATCGATGCGGGCGTAGGCGATGGCCGAGTCGTCCGGCGCCCACCAGTAACCGGTATGGCGATCCATCTCTTCGTCGGCGACGAATTCGGCGATACCGTTGCCGATCGTCGTGCTGCCATCGCCGGTCAGCTGCATCTGCCTGCCGCTGGACAGGTCGATCACCCACAGGTTGCGGCCGCGGATGAAGCTGACGAAGCCGCCCTTGGGCGACAGCTTGGCATCGGTGGCAAAGCCTTCGCCGTGGGTCAGCTGGCGCACCGCCGCCTTGCCTTCCTGCTTGAGGTCGTACAGGTACAGCTCGCCGCCCAGCGGGAACAGCAGGCGCTGCGCGTCCGGCGACCACTGGTAGTCGACGATGCCGGTCATGGCGGCGATGCGCTGGCGCTCGCGGCGGGCCTTTTCCTCATCGCTGAGGGTCTCGGTGCCGGGCAGCACCACCTTCGAATCCACCAGCAGGCGGGTCTGGCCGCTGCCGATGTCATAGCTCCACAGGTCCAGCTGGTTGCGGTCGCTGTCCTTGCCGCGCAGGAAGGTCACACGCGAGCCGTCCGGCGCCACCTTCGGCTTCATCAGGGTCGGGCCCGACAACGGCAGCGGGCCGGTGATGGCTTCCAGGGTGAGTTTTTCAGCGTGGGCGACGGTACTGGTGGCGAGCATGAGAGCGAGCGAGGCGAACAGATGGCGCATGGAGGATCCCGGCAAACGGCAGGTCCGTCACCGCGACAGGCACGCGACGGTCGGCCTCCATCCTAACCAAGCCGGTGCGGGAAGACAGCATGACCTTCTGCCCATGAGGTCTTCCCATGATGAGTGCCGACCAACGGTCGGCACCTACCGTGCCGGGTCAGCGCTGGCCGAACAGGTGCTTGCGCTCTTCGTCACTGAGCGGCTTGCCGGCATCCGGGTTCACCTGCGTGCGCAGCGCATAGGCGCGCTGGGTGGCCGGACGGGCGGCGATGGCCTGGTGCCAGCGCTTGAGGTGGGGGAAGGCGTCGAAGTCCGCCGGCAGCTTGTCGTAGGCGCCAACCCACGGGTAGCTGGCCATGTCGGCGATGGTGTAGTCCTCGCCGGCCAGGAAGGCGTGCTCGGCCAGGCGCTTGTCCATCACCCCGTGCAGGCGGCGCACTTCATTGTCGTAGCGCTCGATCGCATACGGGATCTTCTCCGGGGCGTACACATTGAAGTGGCCCATCTGCCCGCTCATCGGGCCCAGCCCGGCCATCTGCCAGAACAGCCATTCCAGGGTGGTGACGCGGCCACGCGGGTCGGCTGGCAGGAAGCGGCCGGTCTTTTCGGCCAGGTACAGCAGGATGGCGCCGGATTCGAACACGCTCTGCGGGGCGCCGCCATCGGCCGGGGCATGGTCGACGATGGCCGGCATCTTGTTGTTGGGGGAGATGGCCAGGAATTCCGGCTTGAACTGGTCGCCCGAACCGATGTTGACCGGGTGGATGCGGTACTCCAGGCCGGCTTCTTCCAGCAGCAGGGTCACTTTGTGGCCGTTCGGGGTGGGCCAGTAATACAGGTCGATCATGGCGGCGGCTCTGGGGTACGGAAAGGAACCTGAAGTCTAGTGCGTGCGTTGGCTTGGCACCGTCATGGCGGGCCGGTAACCTCGCCTCTCCCCCGAAACGCAGCATCCTCCGCATGAGTACAAACCGTCCGCTACTGTCCCCGCTGTCCAGCCTGATCTTCGCTACCCGCTGGCTGCAGCTGCCGCTGTACCTGGGTTTGATCGTTGCCCAGTGCGTTTACGTGTTCCTGTTCGGCAAGGAACTGTGGCACCTGATCTCGCACTCGGTGTCGATGGGCGAGCAGCAGATCATGCTGATCGTACTGGGCCTGATCGACGTGGTGATGATCTCCAACCTGCTGGTGATGGTGATCGTCGGCGGCTATGAAACCTTCGTCTCGCGCCTGCGCCTGGAAGGCCACCCGGACCAGCCGGAATGGCTGAGTCACGTCAACGCCAGCGTGCTGAAGGTGAAGCTGGCGATGGCGATCATCGGCATCTCCTCGATCCACCTGTTGAAAACGTTCATCGCCGCCAGCCCGCTGGACGGCCTGCCGCTGTGCAAGCCGGAACAATGGGCTGCAGCGGCTTCGTCGGCATCGGCAAGCTTCTACAACGCCGGCCCCGATACCTGCACGACCCTGACCCCCGATGGCGTGCTGTGGCAGACCATCATCCACTGCGTGTTCATCCTGTCGGCGATCGGCATCGCCTGGACCGACAAACTGATGTCCAACAGCCATAGCAAGGCTGCCGCGCACTGACGCAAACGCCGGCGGCGGCGCGACTGCCGCTGCCGGCCGCGCTCCCGGCCCTTGTACGCAAGGGTGGCCGGGATGCTAGATTGCACCCTCGCTACAGGCGACGGTGACGCTGGGAAACGTCCCCCGCCACGCCCGGACCCTCCGTCCCGGCCATGCGTATCTACGTTTGTCGTAACGTCGTCTTCTTAGAGGGGAGCAGGATGTCGCACGTCGCAATGATCGCTGCCGCGCGCCGGTGGATGCCGGTCGCTCTGGCATTGGCCCTGGCTGCCTGCTCGGGCAAGGAAGAAACACCGGCTGCGGCCGCGCGGGGTGCCGCCGCCCCTGTCGCCGCAGCCCCAGCCGCACCGGCCGTGGCCGCCAAGGTGCAGTCGATGGGCACCGAGCAGCTGCGCGAATCGGCCAGCCAGGCACTGCGCGAGAACCGCATGTACGCCCCGGCCGGCGACAACGCCATCGAGTACTACCTGGCGCTGCGCGACAAAACGCCGGACGACGCCTCGGTGAAAAGCGCGCTGACCGACCTGCTGCCCTACACCCTGATCGCCGCCGAGCAGCACCTGGGCCGCGAAGACTTCGCTGAAGCGCAGCGGCTGGTCGCGCTTATCGAAAAGGTCGACGCCTCGGCCCCGGCCCTGCCGCGCCTGAAGGAAGGCCTGAGCAAGGGCGTGCAGGTTGCGGCCAAGCGCACCGAAGACGAGACCGAGAAGGTCAAGAAGGACGCTGAAGACCGCACCAGGCAGCTGGCCGAGCAGCAGCGCCTGACCGAACAGCGTGCCAAGGAAGCCGAGGCGGCCAAGCAGATTGCCGCGCAGCAGGATGTAGCCCGTCGTGACAGCGAGCGCCAGGAAGCCGAGCGCCAGGCCACCGCGCGCCGCGATGCCGAGCAGAAGCAGCAGCAGGCCGCTGCGCAGCAGGCCAGTGCCGCCCGCCAGGCCGCGACCGCCGCCGCGCCAAGCCTGCGCCCGGTCAGCACGCCGGCGCCGCGTTACCCGGCCGAAGCACTGCGTTCGGGTACCTCCGGCGAAGTACTGATGGAAATCACCGTCGGCACCGACGGCTCGGTGACCAATGCGCGCGTGCTGCGCGCAACGCCATCGCGCGTGTTCGATCGCGAAGCGCTCAACGCCGTCAAGCGCTGGCGCTTCGAGCCGGTCAATGCCCCGGTCACCACCCGCCGCACGCTGGTGTTCGCACCGGGCGGCTGATCACCAAAAAGGGGACGGAGGGGATTAAGTCGCTTCTACCCGCAATGACGCACAAGGCCCGGCACGTCCGGGCCTTGTGCATTTCAGGCTGCGCCATCGATCAGCCGTTGCAGCGCCGGATCACGTGCCGCCAGCACCTGGAACAGACCCAGCGCGTGCAGCCCCGGCAGCAGGCTGCGCAGATCGGCTTCGGCGGTGCCACGGGTGGCAGAGTCACTGGCCGGGTCCTGCCAGTCGCGGACGCTGGCGAGGAAGGCACCGACGCTGCCCTTGCGCACGGTGAGACCGTTCACCTGCACGTCGTTCTGGTGGTCGGGAAGGATGTCGTGCGGCTGCATGCTGATCTCCTGGAAAGTGGGTAACCAGTGTCGGCGCTCGCATGCGACCTTTCTGCCGTATAACTGCCAACAAATATGGCAGAACAGACACTCCAGGCGCCGTTGATCGATCCTGCACTGGCCGAGGCCAGCGCGGGCCCACCCCTGCTTGGCGCGCAGCTGGCGATGCAGGGTTCCCGCCGCACGGCCCGCCACCAGCACGCGCGCGGTCAACTTCTGGGCGCCCACACGGGCCTGCTGCGGATCGAGGCAGGCGACACTCACTGGCTGCTTCCGGCCGGGCACGTGGCATGGCTTCCGCCGCGACACCCGCATGCGCTTTTCAGCATCGGCCGTTTCGATGGCTGGAGCCTGTACTTCAGCGCGGAGACCTGCACGGACCTGCCCACCGTACCGCGCATCTTCCAGCCCAGCGACCTGCTGCGAGTGGCGGTGCCGCGGGCACTGCAGTGGTCGGGGCAGGCATTGGATGCGGTGCAACAGCGCTTGGCCGGGGTGATCAGCGATGAAATTGCCGCCAGCCCGTCATTGCCGCTGGCGTTGCCACAACCCAGCGACCGCCGCCTGCGCCGCATCGCCTCGGCCCTGGCGCGCGCGCCGCATGACACCCGCACCGTCGAGGACTGGGCCGCAGCCAGCGGCCTGTCCAGTCGCAGCCTCGCGCGCCGCTGGCAGGCCGAGACGAACATGACCCTGACCCACTGGCGGCAGCGCCTGCGCGTGCTGCTGGCGTTGCCGCGATTGCTGGCCGGCGAACCGGTCACCACCGTCGCACTGTCATTGGGCTATGACACGCCCAGCTCGTTCATCGCCGTGTTCAAGCGCGAGATGGGCGTGACGCCGGCGCGGTATGGAAAAGGGGACGGAGGGGATTAAGTCGCTTCTGCCCCGCCCCACAGCACTGAGCGGTATCCCCTGATGTCATCTGCTGCCACGACAGCGGCACGCTGGAAGTTCCCTGCAAACTCGGATTCCCATGCCTCGACAAGCACGCCTGATGTTGGCCGGTCAGCCCTATCACGTGACCCAGCGTGGCGTGAACAGAGGCGCGATCTTCGTCGACGATATCGACCGCCAACTGTTCCTGCATCTGCTGCACGGTGCCTTCGTCAAGCATCACGTCGCACTGCATGCGTATGTACTCATGGGCAACCACTTCCACCTGCTTGCCACGCCATCCACCAACCAAGGCCTGGCCCATGCCATGCGCGCCCAAGGCAACTGCTACGTACAGGCCTTCAACCAGCGGCATGAACGCAGCGGACCTCTCTGGCAGGGCCGCTTCCATTCTTCGATGGTCGACAGTGACGCCTATCTCCTCAGCGTATATCGCTACATCGAGCTCAACCCCGTTCGTGCCGGCGTGGTGGCTATCGCTGAGGATCATCCATGGTCCAGTGTGCATGGGAATCTGGATCTTCGCGACGACCCATTGCTGACACCCCATCCTGTGCTGCAGGCGCTGGCGCCGACCCTGCAGCAGCGAGCGATGCGGTACGCAGAATTCCTGCGGGACGTGAACGCATCTGCCGAGGCTCCAGTGATCCGTGCCCACAATGCGATGCAACGCCCGCTGGGAGACGCCGCATTCCTGCAGATGGTGGAAGAAACACTCGGGCGGCCAGTGGTGCTGCGCAAGCGGGGGCGCCCGCTGAAAGAGGGGACGGAAGGGATGAAAACGACTTAATCCCCTCCGTCCCCTTTTCGGCTCGTTCTGCATCCGCCGGGCATGGCCCGGCGCTACCGGTTAGGCTCAGCCGGAAATCGCCAGTCGTTCGTTGTGGTAACGGCGCACTGCAGCGAACCACAACACTGCCGCCAGACCCAGGCTCGCGCCCAGGTAGATCGCCCAGACCGTGGGACTGATCGACTCGTGGCGGATCACCTTCAACAGCATCTGGTTCTGCGACAGGAACGGCACCGCGTACTGCCACAGCTCGCTCTTCACCGGGTAGGCCATCAGTGCGTAGCCGGGCAGCATCGGCAGCAGCACCAACCAGGTCATGTGGCTCTGCGCTTCCTTCATGCTCTTGGCTGCAGCCGAGAGGAAGGTCAGCAGCGAGGTGCCGATCAGCAACATCGGCACCATCACCAGCAGCATCTGCAACATCGAGCCGATGTTCATGTTGAGCTGCCGGCCGACATTGCCGGGCGCGATCTGCGCACTGGCCTTGAACGCGATCAACGTCAGCAGCAACGAGGCGAAGCCGACCACGCAGGCGGCGGCGATCTTGCCGCTGACGATGGCACTGCGCGAACCCGGGGTCGCCAGCAGCGGCTCCAGCGATTGCCGTTCGCGCTCACCGGCGGTGGCATCCATCACCAGATAGGCGCCACCGATGAACGAGGTCAGCGTCAGCAGTACCGGCAGCAGCATCGACAGCATCATGCCGCGCTTGGCCTCGGCACTGGCCATGTCCTGGGTGGCTACATCCAGCGGTCGCGCGACCTGTGCGTCGACGCCACGTGCCATCAGCCGCAGCGCACCGACCTGGCCGTTGTAGGTGGCCAGGGCCGCCTGCAGGCGAGCACTGGGTACCTCCGCGGCGCGGCGGGTGCTGTCACGGATCACTTCCACCAGCGCGGGCTTGCCGTCGGCCCAGTCCTTGCCGAAATCGGGGCTGATGCGCAGGGCCACGTCAATCTCCTGCGAGCGGATCGCCTCGGCCAGATCCTTGGGCGCCGGCGCGGTGTTCAGCCCCTGCGCGGCCAGGAAAACCACCAGGTTCGGCGCATTCTCGGCACCAATGGTGGGGATCTGCAGCGGCTGTTCAATCTGGATGCGCACGCGGCTTTCGGCCAGCTTGCCCATGCCCAGGATCAGCAGCGGGTACAGCAGGGGACCAAACAGCAGGGTCAGCATCAGGGTGCGGCGGTCACGCGAGAGGTCGCGCAGTTCCTTGCGCATCACCGTCATCATGGTCGACATCATGCTCATGCGTGCAGGCCCTCTTCGCTGCCAATCAGTTTCACGAACGCATCTTCCAGGTTGGGTTCGCCGGACTGCGCACGCAGTTCATCGGCACTGCCTGCGGCCATCACCGTGCCCTTGGCGATGATCACGATGTGGTCACACAGCGCACCGACCTCCTGCATGATGTGGCTGGACAGGATCACGCAGCGCCCTTCCTCGCGCAGGCCCAGCAGGAAGCGGCGAAGTGCGCGGGTGGTCATCACGTCCAGGCCGTTGGTGGGTTCGTCGAGGATGACGTTGCGCGGGTCGTGTACCAGCGCGCGGGCAATGGCGGTCTTGGTGCGCTGGCCCTGCGAGAAGCCATCGGTCTGGCGGTCGAGGATGTCAGCCATGTCCAGCGCATGCGACAGCACTTCGATGCGTTCGCGGATGCGCGACGCGGACAGGCCATGCAGTTCGCCGAAGTAGGCGATGTTCTCACGTGCGGTCAGCCGCTTGTAGACGCCACGCGCGTCGGGCAGTACGCCGAGATGGCGACGCACCTCCACCGGATCACGAGCGGCGTCGATGCCATCGACGGTAATGCTGCCTTCGTCCGGCGTCATCAGCGTGTACAGCATGCGCATGGTGGTGGTCTTGCCGGCACCGTTCGGGCCGAGCAGGCCGGTGATGCGGCCATCCTCGGCGCGGAAGCCGACATCGGCCACTGCCTGGATGCGACCCGTGCGGGTATTGAAAGCCTTGTGCAGGTTGTCGGCGACGATCATGGGGCCCATCCGTTGAACGAGGTGAACGCCGGCACGTAGCTCAGCGTGTCCAGGCAGCTGGCATCCAGCGCCTTGGCATCGGTGGTGTCGATGAACTGGCCGAGCAGGCGCGGCATGCACCCGGCAGTCAGGGTGCCGTGGCCTTGCCCGCGGGCAACCAGCGCACGTCCCTTCGACAACCCCTTGAGCACCTGTTCGGCATAACGCGGCGGCGTCACTGGGTCCAGCTCGCCGGACAGCAGCAGCACCGGCAGATCGCTGCGCAGCGGCACTGCCGCAGCGGCCGGTGCCGGCTGATGCGGCCAGACCGGGCAGGCGGCGAAGAATGCACGCGCCACTTCCGGGCCGACCAGGCTGTCGGTGTTCTCGGCCGGTGCCTGGTAGCGCGGCGCGTCTTCACTGCAGATCACCGACCACTGCATGCCACGGTTGATCTGGAAGTCCATGCTGCGGGTCGCACCGCGTACCAGCGAGGCCAGTGGCGCGTAACGCCCCTGCGCGGCCTCGTCCAACACCAGTGGCAGCAGCGAGGAATACTGCGGTACGTAGGAGAAGGCGAACGCCAGGCCGACCACGCTGTCCGGGGTCAACACATCCTTGCGCGGCGCATTCGTGCCCGGATCGCGGTAGTCGACCGTAACCGGCGCGCGGCGCAGGGTGTCCACCACGCTGCGCAGCTGCGCGCGCGTGTCGACCGGGAAGCGCTTGCTGCAGACAGGGTCCTTGCGGCACTGCGCCGACTGCAGGGTGATCGCATTGTCGAAGGTCGTGGCGAAATCGCCACCGACCACCAGCTCGTTCGGTACCACGCCATCGATCACGATGCTGCGGGTGTGCTGCGGATAGGCGGCCGCATAGCGCTGGGCAACGCGGGTGCCGTACGAGCCACCAACCAGGTTGAGCGTGTTGGCGCCCAGCGCCTGGCGTACCGCGTCCAGATCGGCGATGGCCTCGGCGGTGGTGTAGAAGCGCGGGTCGGCACGGCCCTTCAACGACGCAGCGCAGCGTTCAGCGTACTCGCGCAGCAGCGCTTCGCTGGGCGCAGCGTCTTCATCCATCGGCAGCTCCTTTCCATCCGCGCCCAGGCAGCTGAGCGGATTGGAGCCGCCGGTGCCGCGCTGGTCGATCAGGAAGATGTCGCGCTGCTTGCGCACCTGGCGCAGTGCCGTATCGACGATGACGGCGACCTCGCTGGCCGCCTGGCCGGGGCCGCCGGCCAGGAAGAACACCGGGTCTGGCAGGCCGGAGCCGCTGTTGCCCGACTCCAGCCATGCAATGCGCAGGTCGATCCTTCGACCCTCCGGCTTGCTCCGGTCCTCCGGCACCTGGAACGTGGCGCACTGCGCCTCTACGTTCGCGCTGGCACCTTCGGTGGCCAGCGTACAGGGACGGAAGTCGATCTGGCCGTAGCGGCGGCTGGGCGCATCGCCTGCGCCGTCGGTACCTGCCTGCGGCGGTGCGCTGCAGCCGGCAATCAGCATGCTGGCCAGCAGACCGGCCCGCGCGAAATGGTGTCGTTGCATCGTGCGTGATTCCCCTGGGAATGTTCCTGTCCACCACGACGGTGTGCCGCGGCAGATGTGACCAAACTGATGTGACCCAACTTACACGCGCCGGGCGCTGGCGGCGACAGGTGGATGCGTTAGGCCGGCGTCGGCACCGCCACCAGGCGGTTGCGGCCCTCGGCCTTGGCCCTGTAAAGCGCCGTGTCGGCCAGCGCGATCAAGCCGGAAAGATCGGACCGGCCGTCGTCCAGCGCCAGTCCGATGCTGGCGGTCACCGCCACCGGACCGGTAGCGAGCGGTGCCGGGCGCTGTTGCAGCGCGTTGCGGATCGCGTCGGCCAGCGCTGTCGCCTCGTTGCCGCTGCTGCCAGGCAGCAGCAGCAGGAACTCCTCGCCCCCATAGCGGCTGAGCAGATGCACGCGACCGATCGCGCAGCGCTGCAGCACCCCGGTGAAATGCTGCAGCACGTGGTCACCCGCCAGATGGCCCCAGCGACCGTTGACCTGTTTGAAATGATCCACATCCAGCAACAGCACCGCCAACGGCTTACCGCCCCGGCGCCCCTGCTCCAGCTGCAGCTGCCCATCGGCCAGCACCGCGCTGCGATTGAGCAGGCCGGTAAGGCCATCGATCCGCGCCGCCCGGCGCAGTTCCACCAGCATGCGTTCGACCAGCAGCAGCACCAGGGCGAAACAACGGGCCAGCTCCAGCATCACCCCAGCCAGGTAGGTCACGAACATCGGCGTGCCGGTACGCATGATGTCCTCGCCGGCGTCGGCTGCCACGGGCAGGAACAGGCGCATCACGTACAGCAGGCCCTCGGCGAGGAATACCGCCGCGGCCAGCCTGCAGCTGGTGCGCTGCTGTGGCGGGGCGTGGCGCAGCAGCAGCCAGACGATCCAGCCATCGATGATCGCAGCGAACACACTGAATACATGCAGGCGCACGACCAGGTTCGGCCACGGCACCAGGAACAGGAAGATGCCGGCCATGAATGCAGCCACCAGCAACAGCGGTCGCCATACCGACTGGGGTTGGCCCAGATGCAGGGCCATGCCCCGCAGCAGCAGCACCGCGCAGATGGCCATCGCCGCATTACCAGCCAGAATCGCCGGCACCTGCGGCAGATAGGGACGCAGCGCCAGCAGGGTCACACCCAGGGTCAGGGCCCACAGACTGATTGTCCACAGCCGCAACACCGGTTGCCCGCGCAGCACCACCAGCAACAGCGAGAACCCCAGCGCGATGCCCACGCAGAGCAGGAAGCCAAGCACGGCGACGGTGGGGAAATCCAAGGACATGCGGCGCTGGAAGAAAGGCGGCGCGCGCATCTTAGCGCCTTGCGGCTGCAGCCCGTCCTGCTGCAGCGTGCGCAGGACAGACCACCCAGCGAATCCGGTGGCGGAAAACGGCGAGCATGCGGCCGGCAGCACCGACAGAATGCGCGGAAAACCGGGAGACACTTCATGCATTCGTGGTACCTCAGTGGCATCGACCACCAGCCGTTCAAAGCGCTGTTCGACTCCAGCGACGATGCGTTGGCTGCACAGGGAATCGTGCGGCGACGCGCCGGCGACAGCGGCGGCTACCCCTGCAGGGTCAGCCTGACCGACGCACCTGCGGGTGCGGAACTGCTTCTACTGCCTTACACACACCTGGCCACGCAGTCGCCGTACCGCGCATCGGGCCCGATCTTCGTGCAGCGCGGTGCCACCCGCTGCGTGCTGCCGGCAGGCGTGGTACCTGCCTACGTGCACCGTCGGCTGATTTCAGTGCGTGCCTATGACAGCGCGGACTTCATGCTGAGCGGCCTGGTCTGCCAGGGCACCGAGGTTGCCGCGCACCTGGACCGGTTGTTCGCCGATGCGACGGTGGCCTTCGTGCACCTGCACAACGCAGGGCATGGATGCTTCTCGTGCCAGGTGGATCGCGTGGTCAGTCTGCGATCGTGACAGTCGGTGCGAACGTGATCGTTGCCGCGTAGCAGGCGTGACCGCCAACGCACTCGTTCAGTGTGGCGTGAAGCCGGCGGGAAGGGCTTCACACGCGCAGTCACGGATCGGCATCGACGAGGTTTCGCGCTGTGCATTGCAGCTCGATACTCGCGGCGGTACCGCCCACCGTCCGTCGCGCGGCATAGCGCGGGTTCTGCGGCCACCACTCTCTTCGACGACCACAAGGATGCGCCATGTCTCTGCGATACACCCCATTGCTGTTGGCTACCGTCTTCGTTGGCGCCGGTGTTGGCGTTGCCGGCAACGCGGCCGCACACGGCACGATGATCACCCCGGTCAGCCGCGTCTATGCCTGCTTCCAGGGCAACCCGGAAAACCCCACCAACCCGGCGTGCGCGGCGGCCAAGGCAGTGGCCGGCTCGCAGGCGTTCTACGACTGGAACGGCATCAACCAGGCCAACGCCAACGGCAACCACCAGGCCGTGGTGCCCGACGGCAAGCTGTGCAGCGGCAACAACCCGACCTTCCGCGGCCTGGACCTGGATCGCAGCGACTGGCAAACCACACCGATCCAGCCCGATGCGAACGGCAAGTTCACCTTCGTGTTCAAGGCCACCGCCCCGCATGCCACGCGTGACTGGAAGTTCTTCGTCACCCGCGCTGGCTGGCAGCCGGGCAGTCCGCTGCGCTGGGCCGACCTGCAGGAGTTCTGTTCGCTGGGCAACACGCCGCTGTCGGCCGATGGCACCTACAAGCTGCAATGCACGTTGCCGCAGCGCAGCGGCCAGCATGTGATCTACAACACCTGGCAGCGTTCGGATTCGACCGAGGCGTTCTACACCTGCATGGATGTGCGCTTTGAAGGCGGCGGCGGTACCACGCCAGTGCCGCAGTGGCAGGACGCCGGGCCGGTCACCGCGCGTACCGAGCTGCCGGTAGGCACTACCCTGGCGCTGCGTGTGTTCAATGCCAACGGCAACGACGTGGAACGTGTGGAAGCGACGCTGGCCGCAGGCCAGACCGCGCCAGCGCAGTGGCCGTTGGTGCTGGCCCGCAAGGTCAACGCCAGTGCCCAGCATGCGCGCGTCGGCGTGCTCAGCAACGGCGCGATCACGCCCACCGCCTCGGCCACCGACAACCGCGTCTACCTGAAGGACGGCAACCGCTTCCAGCTGGACACGAAGGTGCCGGACCCGGGCACACCGTCACCCGGTGGTGATTTCGATCATGTGTATCCGGCCGGTATCGGCAGCTACGTGCCCGGGCAGACCGTGGTGAAGAGCAGCGATGGCAAGCTGTACGCCTGTCGCCCGTTCCCGGAAGGCGCGTGGTGCAACGTCAATGCCGAGGCGTACCGGCCCGGCGTGGGTTCGGCCTGGCGCGATGCGTGGGTGCCGTACTGATCCCGGCGGCGGGGGCGGCCATACGCCGCCGCCGTTGGAAATGCGCGTCAAGCGTCCATGAGGTTGCCGGCCAGCGGCCGGCACTTCCCCCTGGGCTTACTTGCTGCTGACGTACTTCTCGCGGCGGATCTGCGGATTGCCCAGGCCCGCCGCCTTCAGCGCTTCGGCGCAGGCGTCGACCATGTCCGGATTGCCGCACAGGTAGGCGATGTCGGTGGCCGGGTCCGGCGTGAATTCCGCCAGCGCCTGCTGTACGTAGCCATGGTGCACGTCCGGGTGCGGCTCGGTCGGCAATTCCCGCGACAGGCACGGCACATAACGGAAGTTCGGGTACTTTTCGGCGAAGCTGTAGAAATCGTCGCTGTACAGCAGCTCACCCGGGCTGCGTGCGCCCTGCAGCAGGACCACCTGCACACCGCGCTCGGCCATCGCCGTTGCCAGCAACGGCAGCATCGAGCGGTACGGGGTGACGCCGGTGCCAGTGGCGATCAGCAGGTAGCGGGCGTTGTGGTCGCCAGGGTTCAGGCAGAACCGACCGTAGGGGCCGGACGCGCTGACCTGGCCCCCGATGTCCAGTGCCTCGAACAGCGCCGTGGCGGCGCCACCGGGGACGAAGCTGACCGCGATATCCACCGCCTCGCCCGGGCCCAGCGCGTGGTCGTGGATGGTCGCCAGCGAATAGCTGCGCTTGGTTTCAGTGCCATCGGCGTAGCTGAAATGGACCTGGATGAACTGGCCGGGCTGGAAATCCAGCGGCTGGCCGTCGTCACGCACGAACTGGTAATGGCCGATGGAGGGCGCCAGCATGCGGCGGTCGACCAGTTTGATGGGGAATTGGACAGGCACGACTTTTCGGGACAGTGTGTAGCCGGGGCAAGCCCTCGGGGTCTTCTATAATAGACCTTCCCCGCCCCTCTCCAGCGCCAGCCCATGGGCGCGAAGGCTTCGAGCTTGGCTTCCCTGAACGATACGGCGCCCGCCCTGCGCGTGCGCGACCTGCGTAAAACCTATGACAACGGCACCCAGGCCCTGAAAGGGGTCTCGCTGGAAGTGGCACCGGGCGACTTCTTCGCCCTGCTGGGCCCGAACGGCGCCGGCAAGTCCACCCTGATCGGCATCATCAGCTCCCTGGTCAACCTCAGCGAGGGCCAGGTGGAGGTGTTCGGCAGCGACCTGGTGCGCAACCGCAGCGCCACCATGCGCCTGATCGGGCTGGTGCCGCAGGAGATCAACTTCAACCTGTTCGAAAAGCCCTTCGACATCCTGGTGAACTACGCCGGCTTCTACGGCGTGCCGCGTGCGGAAGCCGAGCAGATGGCCGAGGTCGAGCTCAAGCGCGCCCACCTGTGGGAGAAGGCGCAGGTGATGAGCCGCACCCTGTCCGGTGGCATGAAGCGCCGGCTGATGATCGCCCGCGCGATGATGACCCGCCCGCGCCTGCTGATCCTGGACGAACCGACCGCCGGCGTGGACATCGAGATCCGCCGCGACATGTGGCGGGTGCTGAAGGAGATCAACGCCGCCGGCACCACGATCATCCTCACCACCCACTACCTGGAAGAGGCCGAGCACCTGTGCCGCAACCTGGCCATCATCGACCATGGCCAGATCGTCACCCAGGGCCCGATGCGCGAACTGCTGGCCAAGCTTGATGTGGAAGGCTTCCTGCTGGACATCGACGGCGCCCTGCCCGCCCAGCTGCCGGTGATCGAGGGTGCGACCCTGATCGCCATCGATGGCCATACGCTGGACATCGACATGCCGCGCGCGATGGATCTGAACCGCGTGTTCGAAGCACTGAACGCAGCGGGCATCCGCGTGCGCTCGATGCGAACCAAGAGCAACCGCCTGGAGGAACTGTTCGTGCGCCTCACCGGCAACCAGGAGACGTCCGCATGAGCAGCACCCCGACCCCGATCCTGACCGACGGCCAGCGCAACCGCATCGCACTGATGACCATCGTGCGCCGCGAAGTCGCCCGCATCATGCGCATCTGGGGCCAGACCCTGGTGCCGCCGGCGATCACCATGACCCTGTACTTCCTGATCTTCGGCGGCCTGATCGGTTCGCGCGTAGGCGACATGGGTGGCTACAGCTACATGCAGTTCATCGTGCCGGGCCTGGTGATGATGAGCGTGATCCAGAACAGTTACGGCAACATCAGTTCGTCGTTCTTCGGCGCCAAGTTCGGCCGTCACGTGGAAGAGCTGCTGGTCAGCCCGATGCCGAACTGGGTGATCCTGTGGGGCTATGTGGCCGGTGCGGTACTGCGCGGCCTGATGGTGGGCGTGATCGTGCTGATCATCGCGATGTTCTTCACCCCGGTACGCATTCCGCATCCGCTGGTGACGCTGACCACGGTGATCCTGGGCGCGACGATCTTCTCGCTGGCGGGCTTCATCAACGCGGTATATGCGAAGAAGTTCGATGACGTGGCGATCGTGCCGACCTTCATCCTGACCCCGCTGACCTATCTGGGCGGCGTGTTCTATTCGGTGAAGCTGCTGCCGCCATGGGCAGAGGCGGCCACGCATGCGAACCCGATCTTCTACATGGTCAATGCGTTCCGCTACGGTCTGCTGGGCAGCAGCGATGTGCCGGTGGTAGTGGCGTATGCGCTGATGATCGGTTTCGTGGTGGTGCTGACGGCGCTGGCGCTGTGGTTGCTGAAGCGTGGCGTGGGCATGCGCAGCTGAGGATGTTCTGCAGGGCCTGCGGCCCTGCACCCGCGGTGGTAGTGCCGGCCGCTGGCCGGCAACAGCAACAGCAACGGCAAAAGCTTGCATTCCGTGGGTTGGCGAGGTGGTGTCGGGTTGCGGGGACGCCGCAAGTACGTCCGTGTAGGCTTGGCCGCGCCATCCATGGCGCGGACACCCCGCAACCCGACACCACCCCGCCTTCGACAGTTTCCCGCTGCTGTTGGAACGGCGGACTTTGCTGCTGTTGGTGGGTGTCGACCTTGGTCGACACGGTCGATCCACGCCATGCGTGGATGGAGATCATGTAGAGCTGAGCCAATGCTCGGCTCTTTTTGTTTCCGATCTGATTGGATGTGGATCCACCGGAAAGATGATCGCGAGAAACGAGCGGAGCGACCCGCTATTGCTTTTGATTTTCTTCTTTGTTTTCCGTGGTGGACGCACACGGAACACGTCCGTGGCCGGGTGGGTAGGTTGCGCAGGGGCGTGAGCCGCATGGATGCGGCGACCGAGCCTACAAGGACGTATTTACGGCGCCCCCTGCGCAACCTACCCACCCGGCCAACCTCATGAACAGCGCTTTGCGCGAACCACCACGAGGGGCTCAGCCGTTGGCCGCAAACTCCGGCACAATCACAGCAGTGAATCCCCCAACTGCGGTGAGCGTGCAATGCGTATCCTGATCCTCGGCGCCGGCGGTACCGGCGGTTACTTCGGTGGTCGCCTGGCACAGGCGGGCGTGGACGTGACCTTCCTCGTTCGCCCTGCCCGCGCCGCGCAGCTGGATCGCGATGGTCTGGTGCTGCGCAGCCCGGTAGGCGATGCCACGTTCCCGGTGCAGCATGTCACCGCAGATGCCCTGCCGACGCTGGCTGCGGACGCGCCGTTCGATCTGGTGATCCTGAGCTGCAAGGCCTACGACCTGGACAGCTCGATAGATGCCATCGCACCGGCCGTGGGTGCGGGCACCGCCGTGCTGCCGATCCTCAACGGCCTGCACCACTACAACGCGCTCGACGCGCGCTTCGGCCGCGACGCGGTACTCGGCGGGCTGTGCTTCATCAGTGCGACCAAGGCGCCCGATGGTGCCGTGCTGCATCTGGGCAAGCCGGCCAAGCTGACCTTCGGCGAACGCGATGGCGGTGCGATCTCCACGCGCGTGCAGGCATTCGCTGCAGCCTGTGCGCAGGCGAATCTCGATCATCTGGCCAGCGAGCGCATCGGCCAGGAACAGTGGATCAAGTACACGTTCCTCACCGCGCTGGCGGCGGCTACCTGCCTGCTGCGTGCGGACATCGGTACCATCATGGCCACCGACAACGGCGAGGCCATCGTGCGTGGGCTCTACGACGAATGCCTGGCGGTGGCCGGAGCGGCGGGCGAACCGGTGCCGGACGCTGCGCAGGACACCGCGCGTGGCACCCTGACCCAAGCGGGTTCGGCGTTGAAGGCATCAATGCTGCGCGATCTGGAAGCCGGCCAACAGGTGGAAGCCACTCAGATCGTCGGCGACATGCTGGCGCGTGCACGCGCCGCTGGCCAGGAAGCGTTGCTGCTGCAGGTAGCCTACAGCAGCCTGCAGGCCTATCAGGCCCAGCGCGCGAGCTGAGCCGATGAGCATGCCTGGCCCGTTGCCGAAGCGGGTACTGATCCTCGGCATGGGCTGGAGTGGGCGCGTGTTGGCCGCGCGCCTTCAGGCCCAGGGCGTACAGGTGGAAGGCACGGTGCGCGATCCGGCCTCGGCGCCTGACGACGGCCTGCAGCGTCATCAGCTGCAGACCGACGCTGCGCTCTCGCCAACCCTGCTCGATGCCATCGCACACGCCGACGCGGTGCTGTGCAGCGTGCCACCCGATGCCGAGGGCGACCCGGCGCTGCGTCTGCTGCATGCCGCGTTGCGCGACAGCGCGTCACTGCGTTGGCTTGGCTACCTGTCGTCGACCTCGGTCTACGGTGACCGCGACGGTGGCTGGATCGACGAGAGCAGCGTTGCCGATGCCACAGATCCCGTGGGCGTGCAGCGTCGACTTGCCGAAACGCAGTGGCGTGCGCTGGCGGAGGCGCGTGGCATCGCATCGGCGGTGTTCCGCCTGCCAGGCCTCTATGGGCCCGGGCGCAATGCACTGCTGCAGTTGGCGCAGGGCCGCGCGCGGCACGTGGTGCGGCCAGGGCTCGCGTTCAATCGTCTGCACGTCGATGACCTCGCAGCAGTAGTGATCGCTGCGATGCGACGTCCCACGACCCATGCGCTGTATCTGCCGAGCGATGACGAGCCCGCGCCGCCGCAGGAGGTACTGGCCTTCGCCGCGCAGCTGGGGGGATTTGCCATACCGCCCGCAGTGGCCTGGAATGATCCATCGCTCAGCGCGACATTGCGGCGCTTCTACCAGAGCAACAAGCGCATCGACAGCCGCGGCACGCGCGAAGCGCTGGACTGGACCCCACGGTTTCCAACGTATCGGGAAGGGCTGACGGATCTTGCCGCTTCGCTCGCCGGGCATGGCCCGGCGCTACCGGATCCGGGCGTTCACGGCTGACGGGTAGTGCCGGCTGCTGGCCGGCAGCACAATCTGATTGCCGGCCAGCGGCCGGCACTACCGTTTGCCGATCAGGCGGCGTCCGGCAATCGGAAGAACGCACGCGCTGCGGCCGTGGCGTTCGCTGCCGTGGTCGCCACATCCTCGCCACGATCCCGCGCCAGCTCGTCCACGATGTGCGACAGGAACATCGGTTCGTTGCGGCGATCCTTCGGCATCGGCTTCAACGTACGCGGCAGCAGGTACGGCGCATCGGTCTCGATCATCAACCGGTTGGCCGGAACGTTCTTCACCAGCTCGCGCAGGTGCCCGCCGCGGCGCTCGTCGCACAGCCAGCCGGTGATGCCGATGTACCAGTCCTGGTCCAGGTAATCGAACAGCTCCTGGCGCTCGCCGGTGAAGCAGTGCACCACGGCCGGGCCGATGCGGCCTCCAAAGTTCTTCATCTGCGCCATGAAATCGGCATGTGCATCGCGCTGGTGCAGGAACAACGGCTTGCCGTTGTCTGCAGCCAACTGCAGCTGGCGTTCGAAGGCCCGGTGCTGCGCCGGGCGCGGCGAGAAATCGCGGAAGTAGTCCAGCCCGCACTCGCCCACTGCCACGACTTCCGGGTGGGCATGCAGCGCACGCATCTCCGCATCGCACTCGTCGGTGTATTCCACCGCGTGATGCGGATGAACGCCGGCGGTGGCGTACAGGAACCCCGGGTGCTGCTGCGCCAGCTGCAGGGCCAGCGGCGAATGCTCGCGGCTGGCACCGGTGATGATCATCTGCACCACACCGGCCTGGCGTGCGCGGTCCAGCACGGCATCGCGGTCGCGGTCGAAGGAGTCGTGGGTCAGGTTGGCGCCGATATCGATCAGATGCATGGGGGCAGCAGGGGCAGGAAAACCCGCGCATTGTACCCGTGCCCGCCATGGCCCCTTATCCTTTGCACATGAACGCCCCGCAATTCCCCATTTCCCCGCTGCTGCCGCAGATCCAGCAGCACCTGGCCACGCACCCGCGGCTGGTGCTGGAAGCCCCGCCTGGCGCCGGCAAGACCACCCAGGTGCCGTTGGCGCTGCTCGATGCACCTTGGCTGCAGGGCCGCAGGATCATCCTGCTGGAACCTCGCCGGGTGGCCGCGCGCAGTGCCGCGATGTTCATGGCGCGCCAGCTCGGCGAGGAGGTCGGTGGCACCGTCGGCTACCGCATCCGCTTCGAGAACAAGGTGTCCGCGCGCACGCGCATCGAGGTGGTCACCGAGGGCATCCTGACCCGGATGCTGCAGGACGACCCGATGCTGGAAACCGTCGGCGCGATCCTGTTCGATGAATTCCACGAGCGCCACCTCAGCGGTGATCTGGGCCTGGCGCTGGCCCTGGACGTGCAGTCGCAGCTGCGCGACGACCTGCGGCTGCTGGTGATGTCGGCGACGCTGGACGGCGAGCGCCTGGCCCGCTTCCTCGATGCGCCGCGGCTGAGCAGTGAGGGCCGCAGCTATCCGGTAGCGATCAGCCACTTCCCGGCGCGGCGTGACGAGGCACTCGAGCTGCAGGTGCGACGTGCCGCACAGCAGGCACTGGCCGAGCACCCCGGTGACCTGCTGGTGTTCCTGCCCGGCCAGCGTGAGATCGCCCGCGTGCAGGCAGGCCTGCAGGACAGTCTTGATGGCACTGCGGTGGACGTGCTGGCCCTGCACGGCGAACTGCCGGTGGAACAGCAGGCACGCGTGCTGCAGGCCTCCAGCGACGGCCGCCGCCGCGTGGTGCTGGCCACCAACGTTGCCGAATCCTCGGTGACCCTGCCCGGCGTTCGAGTGGTGATCGACAGCGGCCAGGCGCGCGAACCACGCTACGACCCCAACAGTGGGTTCACCCGTTTGGATGTGGTGGCCATCGCGCAGGCTTCGGCCGACCAGCGTGCCGGCCGTGCCGGGCGCGTGGCCGAGGGCGTGGCCTGGCGGCTGTGGCCGCAGTCGCAACGGCTGGAACCGCAGCGTCGCGCCGAGATCGACCAGGTTGAACTGGCCGGCCTCGCGCTGGAACTGGCCGCCTGGGGCAGCAGTGACCTGCGCTTCCTCGACCCGCCACCGAGCGGGCCGATGGCCGCCGCCCGCGAACTGCTGCAGCGTCTGGGTGCGTTATCCAGCAGCGGCGCGATCACCGCACTCGGTCGCCGCGTGCTGGCGCTGGGCACCCATCCGCGGATGGCCGCGATGCTGCTGGCCGCACCCAGTGCCCGCGCACAGGCCTTGGCCGCCGATCTTGCGGCATTGCTGGAAGCGCGCGACCCACTGCGCCAGGGCGGTGATGCATTGGCCGCTCGCTGGCGCGCGCTGGCGGCCTTCCGCAATGGCCGTGCGCCCGCCGATGCCAATCGCAGCGGCCTGGCCGCCATCGATGCCGCTGCCAAGCAGTGGCGCCGTCGCCTGCGCTGTGAAGCCATGCCACCGGCCAGCATCGAGGCGCACGAACTGGGCGACCTGCTGGCCCATGCCTTCCCCGATCGCATTGCTTTCCAGCATCCGAACGACCCGCTGCGCTACCTGCTGGCCAACGGTCGCAGTGCCCGCCTGCATGAGTTGAGCGACCTGCGTGGCGAACCGTGGCTGGTGGCCAGCGAACTGCGCTTCGAGGCACGCGACGCGCTGCTGCTGCGCGCCGCGCCGGTGGATGAAGGCTATCTGCGCCGGAGCTGGCCCGACCGCTTCGTGACCGAAGACGCGGTGCGCTGGGATGACACGCGCCGCGCCCTGGTCGCGCTGCGCGAAACACGCTTCGACCGCATCGTGATGGACAGCCGCTCGGCGGGCCGGGTTGATCCGCAACTGGCGGCGCACGCGCTCACCAACGCCGTTGCCGAGCTCGGCCTGCAGGCATTGCCATGGACCGACGGTCTGCGCCAGTGGCAGGCGCGGGTGGAGTCGCTGCGACGCTGGATGCCCGACCTGGGCCTGCCCGACTGCAGTGATGCCGCATTGCTGGCCAACCGTGCGCAGTGGCTGCTGCCGGCGTTCGCTGGCAAGACACGGCTGGATGCGCTGGACGAGGCCAGTTTCGGCGAAGCGCTGAAGTTGCCGCTGGAATGGTCGCTGCGGCAGCTGGTCGAACGCCACGCGCCGACCCGGATCACCGTACCGTCAGGGCTGGAGCGGCCCATCACCTATGCGCTGGACAGCGAGAACGGCGAGCCGCTGCCGCCCGTGCTGGCGGTGAAGCTGCAGGAGTTGTTCGGGCTGGCCGATACGCCGCGCATCGCCGATGGCCGGGTGCCGCTGACCCTGCACCTGCTGTCGCCGGGCGGCCGGCCGTTGCAGGTCACCCAGGATCTGCGCAATTTCTGGGAGAACACCTACGCCGAGGTGAAGAAGGAAATGAAGGGCCGTTACCCGCGCCACCCGTGGCCGGACGATCCATGGACAGCCACGGCGACCCACCGGGCCAAGCCGCGCGGGACGTAATGCGCGCCGACACCCCGCCCGTTCCTGAATGGCTGCGGTAGAGTCACACCACGCGCCCGCCTGACTGACATACCGTTTACGGGCAACAGGCGACACTGGACTTCGACCCGAGGCAAGGACACCCCCGCATGAGCAAACTGACCGTAATCACCGACCGCGCCCTGGAGCGCGCCCTCGACCTGGCCCACACCGCGGGCGATGGCCTGAAGAGCGCCGGCGGCAGCCTGCGTCACCTCGGCCCGCAGGCCAGCGACTGGATCAAGACCGGCGCCGCGCTGGGTGCGGTGAAGACCGGCGGCAAGGCCGCCACCAAGTTCGCCCGCCGCAACCCTGCGGTGACCATCGCGGCGGCTGCCGTGGGCGTTGGCCTGCTGGGTTACGCGCTGTACCGCAAGCAGCAGAAGAAGAAGGCCGCCAATGGCCATGTCGTGAACGGCCAGGCCCAGCGCATCAACGCACGCGATCGCCGCAACGACACCGTAGTCGACGAACACAGCGATATCGGCAGCGACGCCTGATTGGCCGGGGTCGGATCCCTTCCGCAGGAAGGGCTCTGACCCCATGACGCTGCACGAGGGTCGGACGCCGCAGGGCCTCCGGCCTTTTTTCTTTCAGCCGATCTGCCGCCACTGCCCCGGCTGCAGGTCATCCAGCCGGTACGGCCCCATCGCAGCACGTACCAGGCGCAGCGTCGGCAGGTTCACGGCCGCGGTCATCCGCCGCACCTGGCGGTTGCGTCCTTCACGGATCGTGATCGCCAGCCAGCTGTCGGGCACCGTCTTGCGGAAGCGCACCGGCGGATCGCGGGGCCACAGATCAGGCGCGGGATCGAGGCGCTCGATCTTCGCCGGCAGTGTCGGTCCATCATTGAGCACCACGCCATCCCGCAGCTGCTGCAGCTGTTCGTCGCTGGGCACGCCTTCCACCTGCACCCAATAGAGCTTGTCCGCCTTGTGCTTCGGGTCGGTCAGCTTGTGCGCCAGCGTGCCGTTGTCGGTCAGCAGCAGCAGGCCTTCACTGTCATGGTCGAGACGGCCGGCAGCGTAGACCCGCGGCGGCAAACCGAAACCGGCCAATGTCGGCCGCGGCGGCACGCTGCGGTCGGTGAACTGGCAAAGCACGTTGAACGGCTTGTTGAAGGCAATCAGCATCGCGGGGACGGCAGGCGGTGGTGACGCATTGTCCCACGCCGCGCTGCGCGCAACCGACCTGTAGAGCCGAGCCGATGCTCGGCTGCTGTTGCGTTCCGTCGCGCTGTGCGCGATGAGCCGAGCATGGGCTCGGCTCTACAGTGGGGAATCCGCGCTGACAGTACGACGTGCCGGCTTACGGCTTCACGAAACGCAGGGTCATGCGGTCGCTTTCACCGATGGCCTGGTACTTGGCATCGTCCGCCTTGTCGTGCTGGTTGGTCGGCGGCAGGGTCCACACGCCATTCGGATGGTCCTTGGTATCGCGCGGGTTGGCATTGACCTCGGTGCGAGCATCGAGCTTGAAGCCGGCGGCCTCGGCCATCGCGATCACCTGCTGCTGGCCCACATAACCGGTATCGTCATCATCGGCCACATCAGCCTTGGCGCGATGTTCGACCACACCGAGCACGCCGCCCGGCTTGAGTACGTTGAAGAAGCCCTGGAACATGCCCTGCGCCTGGCCGGCCTTGCGCCAGTTGTGCACGTTGCGGAACGTCAGCACCACATCGGCCGAGTTGGCCGCGCCGAACACCGGTTTGGCCGGGTCGTAGGCGATCACGGCCGTCTTGTCGAACTGTGCCGGTGCGGCGGCGTACTTCTTTTCCAGGCTGTCGCGGCTGCGCTGCTGGTAGTCGCGGCCGCGACCTTCCGCCACGGCCTGCGGGTCGACCACTGCGGCGATGTAATGGCCTTTGTCACGCAGCAGCGGCGCCAGGATTTCCGAGTACCAGCCATTGCCGGGCGTGATCTCGATGACGGTCTTTTCCGGCGCCACGCCGAAGAAGCCCAGCGTCTGCGCAGGATGACGGAAACCGTCGCGCTTGATGTTGGCCGGGTCGCGGGTCGGGGCCTTCACCGCCGCATCGATGACCGGCGACACCTGGATCTTTGCCGGTGCGACCGTGGCCGGTGCAGCGAATGCGGGAACGGCGACCAGCAGCGCCGAGGCAAGCAGCACACGGCAACCACGCAGGGATGAGGCAGCAATCATCGGGGCGACTCCAGCGGAAGATGCGGCGAGACTAGCAGCCGCCGCGCCGCAGGTGTTCACAAAACGTTAGCCGCGTGCGCGTCGCGGAACACAGTTTTGTGGTCAGCGCCGCAGCGCGGTCACACATCGCGCTCTATCCTGAAGGACTTCCCCCAAGGAGTCCGTGCCCATGACGGCAACCCATGAACTGGGCCGTTCCGGCCTGCATGCAGCTCCGCTCGCCTTCGGTGGCAACGTGTTCGGCTGGAGCGCCGATGAGAAGGCCAGCTTCGCCCTGCTGGATGCCTTCGTCGATGCCGGCTTCAACCTGGTCGACACCGCTGACGTGTACTCGGCGTGGGTGCCGGGCAACCAGGGTGGCGAGTCGGAGACCCTGCTCGGCAAGTGGTTCGCGCGCAGCGGCAAGCGCGACAAGGTGGTGCTGGCGACCAAGGTGGCCAAATGGGCCGAGCGGCCCGGCTTGAGCCCGGACAACATCGATGCCGCGGTGGAAGATTCGCTGCGTCGCCTGCAGACCGATGTGATCGATCTGTACCAGGCCCACGAGGACGATGAATCCACACCGCTGGAGGCTACCCTGGCGGCGTTCGGTCGCCTGATCGAGGCCGGCAAGGTGCGCGCGATCGGCGCGTCCAACTACAGTGCCGCGCGCCTGGCCGAAGCCTTGAAGGTGTCCACCGACTACAAGCTGCCGCGTTACGAAACCCTGCAGCCGGAGTACAACCTGTACGACCGCGCCGGCTACGAGAAGGAACTGGAACCGTTGGTGCAACGCGAGCAGATCGGCGTGATCAACTACTACGCCCTGGCCAGTGGCTTCCTCAGTGGCAAGTACCGCACGCCGGACGATGCCGGCAAGAGCAGCGCGCGTGGCGCTACCGTGGTCAAGCGCTACCTGAACCCGCGTGGGCTGCGCATCCTGCAGGCGCTGGATGATGTGGCCAGCAAGCACAACGCCACTGCCGCGCAGATCGCGCTGGCCTGGCAGATCGCACGGCCGTCGATCACCGCGCCGATCGTCAGCGCCACCAGCGTGGAACAGCTGCACGACCTGCTGGCGGCGGCGAACGTGGGGTTGAGCGTGCAGGACGTGGCGCAGCTGGATGTGGCCAGCGTGGAAGGTTGAGGAATGGCGGTGCCGGCCAACGTCGGCACCGTTCAATGGATCCGCGTCACTCGCGGATGCACCAGCCCAGTAGATCCACGCCGTGCGTGGATGCACTGCCTCAACGCGGCAGACTATCTTCGGCAACCAGCGCGTGGTGCACGCCGATACCCGCGCGCACCCCTTCGGCCATGGCCAGGGTGATGTTGCCGACCGTGGTCGCATCACCGGCTGCATGGACGTTCGGCACCGAGGTCTGTTTCATCATGTCCACCTCGATCAGCACGCCCAGCGGACTTTCCACCAACGCACACCCCAGTTGCTGCACCAGCGGCGTGGCCATCGCCTGCCCGGCAGGCACGAACAGCGCACGCTGGGCGATACGGCGGCCATCGGCCAGCTCGACCTCCAGCCAGGTGGGTTGCTCACCGTGCACGCCCACCACCGGCGTGGTTTCGATTTGTACACCGCGCTGCTGCATGGCGGCCAGTTCCTCGTCGCTGATCGGCAGGCCCTGGCTGAAGAAGGTGACGTTGCCCCAATCGGCGAACAGCGGCGCCTTGCCGGCCGACATCGGATGGCCACCGAGCAGGCCAATCGAACCGCCCCCCACTTCGTAGCCGTGACAGTACGGGCAGTGCAGCACGGTGCTGCCCCAGCGTTCGGCCATGCCGGGCAGTTCGGGCAGCTGGTCGGCGATGCCGGTGGCCAGCAACAGCTTGCGCGCGGTCAGCACCTGGCCGTCGGCGGTATGCACCTCCACGCCATCGGCGCCGGCCGTGGCCTGCACGGCTTCGGCAGTCAGCCAACGCACGGTCGGGTAGTCCAGCAACTGCTGGCGTGCGTTCTTCAGCAACTCGGCGCCACTGATCCCGTCCATGCCCAGCACGCCATGCGAATGGCTGGCGAAGCGGTTTCGCGGCAAGCCCGCGTCGATGATCGTGACCGGCCGGCGCGCACGCGCCAGGATCAGTCCCGCGGCGATACCGGCGTAGCTGCCGCCGACGATGAGGACATCAGGATTCATGGTGACCTTCCAGGGAGCGATGGTGGGCAAGATGGCGGGCGAAGTCGGCGCCAAGCTGGTCGAGGGTGGTTGCCTGCAGCCGCTGCTCGAGCAGGCGCTGTGCTTCGCGGGCACTCTCCAGCAGGGCCTGGTTGACCAGCTGCTGGATCGGGCAACCGCCCATGCCTTCGCGGGTGCCGACCTGGACCATCGGCGGTGCGCCGATGGCCTGGTAGACGTCGTGCAGGGTGATCGTCGCCGCGTCCCGGGCGAGCTGGCTGCCGCCACCGTGGCCGCGCGTGCTGCGGACCAGGCCGGCCTTGTGCATCTGCGCCAGCAGGCGGCGGATCACCACCGGATGGGTTGGCAGGCAGGTGGCCAGCTGTTCGGAGGTTCGCGGCCCGTGCTGGCCGACCAGGTGGGCCATCACGTGCAGCGCGTCGGAAAGCGGGTTCGTGGATTTCATGTAACTACAATAGTTACATTTAAACCACCTGTCGAGGGTCTGCTTTCGTTCCATATGGACACATTTGTCCTATGAAACACATTCTTCACATCACTAAACAGAACGGGAATGTGACACGCATCGCACTTCAGAGACCTCAAGGACGGTCGATACCGCATCGCTCCCCTTCCGAGATTCCGTCCCATGAAAGCCTCTTCCCATGCGCCGCGGCTGCAGTCGAAGCTGCTCGGTGCCGTTTCCGTTGGTCTGGCCGTTGTACTGCTGTGCGCCCTGGCGGGCTTGGCGTCTGCCTGGCTGAAGCTGTCCACCGAGGTACCGCCGGAGGTCGCCCACAGCCGCGACGCCGAGCGCCTGCAGCGCGAGTTCCGCGGGCAGGTGCAGGAATGGAAGAACGTGCTGCTGCGCGGTCACGATGCCGCGTTGCGCCAGCACCATCTGCAGGCCTTCGACAGCGAAGGCCGCCTCGTCGCCGAACTGGCCACGGGCCTGGCGGCCAGCCCCGATGCGCGCACGCGCGAACTGGCTCAAGCGTTTTCCAGCCTGCACGCGAAGTTGCAGCAGGATTACCACGCAGCACTGCAGGCCTTTGCTGACGCCGACTACGATCCTGCGGCCGGCGATTCACTGGTGCGCGGCAAAGACCGTCCGGTGGCGACCGCGCTGGATGCGCTGGGTGCGCAGGCCACCCAGGTGGCCGAGGCCGCGGTGACCGCGCGTTCGCACCAGGCACGGCAGACGCTGGTGCTGTGCGCCGCGCTGACCATCGGCGCGGCCGTGCTGCTGCTGATCGGTCTGGGCTGGTGGCTGCGACGCGCCGTGGTGCAGCCTGTGCTGGCCGTGGAAGCGGCCGCACGTGCAGTCGCTGCCGGCGATCTCGACTACCGCGTGCAGGTGCGCAGCCGCGACGAGATCGGTCGCCTGGCGCAGGCGATGCAGGCCGTGCAGAGCACGCTGCGTGGCGTGCTCGACGCGCAGACTGCGATGGCCAAGGCGCACGACGCCGGCACGATCAGCCATCGCATGGACAGCAGCGCCTTCCCCGGTGCCTACGGCACGATGGTGGCCGACACCAACACCCTGGTCGATGCGCACATCCAGGTGAAGATGCGCGCGATCGCGATCATGGGCCGCTATGCGGTGGGCGACCTCAGCCTGGACATGGAGCGTCTGCCGGGCGAGAAGGCGGTGATCACCCAGGCGCTGGATGCGGTCAAATCCAATCTCGGCGCGATCAACAACGAGATCCGCCGCCTGGCCGAAGCCGCTGCCGCAGGCGACTTCAGCCAGCGCGGCGACAGCGCGCGCTTCGAGCATGATTTCCGTGCGATGGTCGATGGCCTGAACCGGTTGATGCAGACCACCGAACACAACCTCGGTGAGGTGTCGACGATGCTGCGTGCCATTGCCGATGGTCGCCTGGGTGCACGCATGCACGGTGATTTCCAGGGCGTGTTCGCCCGCATTGCCGGCGATGCCAACACCACGGCGGCACAGCTGGCCACGATCGTCACCGACATCAAGCACGCCTCGGGCAACATCCACACCGCCGCCGCCGAGATTGCCGCCGGCAACAACGACCTGTCGCGCCGTACCGAACAGCAAGCGGCGAACCTGGAAGAAACCGCCGCGTCGATGGAGGAACTGACCTCCACCGTGCGCCAGAACGCCGAGCATGCGCGGCAGGCGAACCAGCTGGCGATCGGTGCACACAGCGTGGCCTCGCAGGGCGGTGAAGTGGTCGGCCAGGTGGTGGCGACGATGGATGCGATCGAAGGCTCGTCGCGGCAGATCGCCGACATCATCAGCGTGATCGACGGCATCGCATTCCAGACCAACATCCTGGCGTTGAATGCGGCGGTGGAAGCGGCGCGTGCCGGTGAGCAGGGCCGCGGCTTCGCGGTGGTCGCCAGTGAAGTGCGTACGCTCGCGCAGCGGTCGGCCGCAGCGGCCAAGGAGATCAAATCGCTGATCGAGGCGTCGGTGGAACAGGTTGGCCACGGTGCGCAGCGTGTGCGCCAGGCCGGTGACACCATGGCCGAGATCGTCGCGTCGGTGCAGCGCGTGACCGACATCATGGCCGAGATCTCCGCTGCCTCGCAGGAGCAGTCGGCGGGCATCGAGCAGGTCAGCCAGACCATCATCCAGATGGATGGCACCACCCAGCAGAATGCTGCGCTGGTGGAAGAAGCGAGTGCGGCGGCACGCAGCCTGGAACAGCAGGCGAACCGGTTGATCGACTCGGTGGATGTGTTCGATCTGTCGACCACGGCGGCGGCGAAGGACGCGCTGGCGCGCGCGGCCTGATTGATCCGGTTGCCGGCCAGCGGCCGGCACTACCGGGCAATGTGCATACGGGTAGTGCCGGCCGCTGGCCGGCAACCCACACAATGCATCAACGCAGGTAATCCGATGCGGCCATCGCTTCACCCAGGTAGTCCAGGAACGAACTGATCCGCGCCGACACGGCCGTGTTGCGGTAGTACACCGCGTGGATCGGCTGGTACACATCCAATGTCTGCGCGGCCAGAACCGGTACCAACCTGCCGGCCGCACGATCGCGTTCGGTCACGAAATCGGACAGGCAGGTGATGCCCACGCCTTCCACCGCCAGCGTGCGCAGGGTCTCGCCACTGGAGACCGCGATATCCGGGCGCACCAGCAGCTGCCCATCGGCATCGCCCGGCAGCGGCCAGCGGTTCAGCGATTCCGGTTCATTGAAGCTGAGCAGCGTGTGCTGGCCCAGCGCCGCCACGCTGGCCGGCTCCCCGTGCGCAGCCAGATAGCCGGGGCTGGCCAGCACCTGCAGCCGACAGCGCCCCAGCGGCCGCGCATGCAGCGTGGAATCGGCCAACGGGCCGATGCGGATCGCGAGGTCGGTACGCCGTTCCAGCAGGTCGATGTAGCGCTCGGAGCTGTTCAACTCCAGCTGCACCTCCGGATAGCGCGCGCGGTAGCCCGCCACCAACGGCGCGATCACGTGCAGCACGAACGGCATCGCCGCATCCACCCGCAACCGGCCAGCCGGGCGCTCACGGCGCGCCGCCATCTGTTCCTCGGCCGATTCCACTGCATCGATGATCGCGCGGGCATGACGCAGATAGGCCTCGCCCTCGGCGGTCAGGTGCAGGCGGCGCGTGGTGCGGGTCAACAGGGTGGTGCCCAGCTTGTCCTCCAGCCGCCCCAGCGCGCGGCTCACGCCTGAAGGCGTCTGCCCCAGCTGCTCGGCAGCGGCGCTGATCGAACCGCTGTCGATCACCGCCAGGAAGGCCTGCATTTCGTCGAGGGTGGTTTTCATGGCGCCATTATTGACCACGCGGCAAGAGTGATTGGCGTGAAGACCGGTTTTTCGGCAAAGGTCGGCCGCGCACACTGCGCCCCTTCCTTTCCTCTGGACACTGTCATGATCCGTGGCATTCCGCTCGCCCTGCTGGCGCTGACCCTCGGCGCCTTCGCCATCGGCACCACCGAGTTCGTCATCGTCGGCCTGATCCCGACCATCGCCGCCGACCTGCAGGTCAGCCTGCCGTCGGCCGGCCTGCTGGTCTCCCTGTATGCCCTCGGCGTGGCCGTCGGCGCACCGGTGCTGACCGCACTCACCGGCCGCGTACCGCGCAAGACCCTGCTGGTCGCGCTGATGGTGCTGTTCACCCTCGGCAATGTCATCGCGTGGATGGCACCAGGCTATACCTCGCTGATCGTCGCCCGCATCCTCACCGGCCTGGCCCACGGGGTGTTCTTCTCGATCGGCTCGATCATCGCCACCGCCGTGGTGCCGAAGGAGAAGGCCGCCAGTGCCATCGCCATCATGTTCACCGGCCTGACCGTGGCGCTGGTGACCGGCGTGCCGCTGGGTACCTTCATCGGCCAGCACCTGGGTTGGCGCGCCACGTTCCTGGCCGTGGCCGGGCTGGGCGTGGTCGCGCTGCTGGGTGCCCTGCTGTTCGTGCCACGCGGCCTGGCGCAGAGCGCACCGGCCACCTTCCGCCAGCAGCTGGGCGTGCTTGCGCAGCCGCGCCTGATGTTGGTCTACGCCATCACCGCACTCGGCTACGGCGGCACCTTCCTGTCCTTCACCTACCTGGCGCCGATCCTGCAGGACGTCACCGGCTTCTCGGCCAACGCGGTCAGCCTGGTCTTGCTGGTGTATGGCGTGTCGGTGGCGATCGGCAACCTGTGGGGCGGCCGCATGGCCGACCGCATGGGCCCGGTGCCCGCGCTGAAGCGCATCTTCGCGCTGCTGGCCATCGTGCTGCTGGTCATGACCTTCACCGCCCACAACACCTGGCTGATGCTGCTGACCGTACTGGCACTGGGCGCAGTGGCATTCGGCAACGTGCCCGGCCTGCAGGTGTATGTGGTCAAGCAGGCACAGCGCTACGCACCGCAGGCCACCGATGTGGCCTCGGGCCTGAACATCGCCGCGTTCAACATCGGCATCGCGCTGGGTGCGTCGCTGGGCGGCCTGGTGGTCGAGCACATCGGCCTGATGCATACACCGTGGCTGGGTGCATTGGTGGTGGTCGGCGCGTTTGGACTTACCGTGCTGAGCGGTCGCCTGGACCGTCGCGACGGCATCGATGATACCGCCGAGGGCATCACCGTTGCGGCGCATTGATGAGCGCAATGCACCGTTGCCGGCATGCACACGGCCCCTGCCCTACCCTTTGCAATCACCTCCTTCCCCCGCTTTGGAGTTCCCCATGACTGTCCCCGCTTTCGGCCTCGGCACCTTCCGTCTGAAAGACCAGACCGTGATCGACTCGGTGCGCAACGCACTGGACGTCGGCTACCGCGCCATCGACACCGCCCAGATCTACGGCAACGAAGCCGAGGTCGGCCAGGCCATCGCCGAGTCCGGCGTACCGCGTGACGAGATCTACCTGACCACCAAGGTGTGGATCACCGAGTTCAAGCGCGATGCGCTGCTGGCAAGCCTGCGCACCAGCCTGGAGAAGCTGCGCACCGACCATGTCGAGCTGGCGTTGATCCACTGGCCGTCGCCGAACGACAAGGTCGACACGCCGATGGAGGAATACCTGCCGGCGCTGGCCGAAGCCAAGGCACAGGGACTGACCCGCGAGATCGGCATCTCCAACTTCACCATCGCCCAGACCCGCAAGGCGATTGAAATCCTTGGCGCCGAGGCGATCGCCACCAACCAGATCGAGATCCACCCGTACCTGCAGAACCGTCTGCTGGTGAAGTTCCTGCAGGACAACGGCATCCGCATCACCGCGTACATGAGCCTGGCCTATGGCGAAGTGTTGAAAGACCCGGTGATCCAGGCCATTGCTGGCCGTCATCAGGCCACGCCGGCGCAGGTTGCACTGGCGTGGGCCCTGCAGCAGGGCTTTGCGGTCATTCCGTCGTCGACCAAGCGCGAGAATCTGGCCGGCAACCTGGAAGCGGCGGCGATCCGCCTGACCGAAGACGACATGGCGCAGATCGCCAAGCTGGACCGTGGCCATCGCCTGGCCAATCCGGAAGGCATTGCGCCGGCCTGGGATTGAGCAGAAGCCGCCGGGCATGGCCCGGCGCTACCGGTAGGTGCCGACCTTGGTCGGCGCTTACCTCTAGTTGATCGATGAGACACCGTGCCGACCAAGGTCGGCACCTACCAGAAGCGTGGGTTCAATTCTCGTCCTGCAGCAACCACGTCCGCATCGCCGCACTCACCTCTTCCGGCTTTTCCATCGGCGCCAGATGCCCGCAATCGGGCACCACCACCAGCTGCGAATGCGGCACCAGCGCATGCATTTCCTCGCTGACCGCCAGCGGCGTGATGCGGTCGTTCGCACCACAGACGATCAGCAGCGGATCGCGGTAGCCGGCCAGCACATCGTGACCATCACTGCGCTCCAGCGCGCTCTGCCGCAGGAACACCTCCGCGCCCAGGCGTGCGGTCATGTCACGCACGCGCTGCACCAGTACGTAGTCGTCCAGCCGCGAGGCGTCGATATAGCTGCGCATCAGCGCATCGCCGAAGCCATGGAACTTGCCCGGCAGGCGCACGCTGGCTCGCTGGCTGCGGCGCTGTTCGGCGCGTTCGGGGGAGTCGGCATGGATCGAGGTGTCGATCAGGGCCAGCTGCATCACGCGCTCCGGCGCGATGCGCAGGATCTGCTGCGCGACAAAGCCGCCCAGTGAGAATCCCGCCAGCGCGAAACGCGGGGGCGCCTGCGCCAGCACGTCCTCAGCCACGGCCTGCAGGGTCTCGCCCCGGGTCTGGTCACCCACGCTGCAGTCGGCGATATCGGCCAGGTCGGCCAGCTGCGCGCGCCAGAGCTCGGCATCGTTGAGCAGGCCGGGGAGGAGGAGCAGGGGAATACGGTCGGTCATGCGGGTATTGTGGCGCTGCGCGGTGAACGCGGCCAGCCACCGGCTGGCCCGGTGTGTTGCGCGACCAGATACCTGCTCCTTCCGGGAGGGCAACAATGCTGTATTGCGCGCACGCCATCTTCTACTACCTGTACGAGGGCCAAGCATCGTTCCCGGTCCACGAGAATCTGTATCTGCTGGATGCGCCTGACCCAGCGACCGCGATGCAGGAGTCCGTGTCGCTCGCCCGTGAGTATGAGCAGCGAGGTGATGACAGTCTGCTGGAGATCAGCGGCGTGCGCGCCGAGTACTGCTTTGCCGGCATCCGCAAGTTGATTGAGGTCGCGCAGGATGATGCTGCCCGTCTGACGCTTCCTGGATCTGGAATCGAAGTTACCTATTCTGTATTTGAGGTGGAACAATTTGCCGATGTGATGCTCCTTGCCGAGGGCGGCAGGGTGCAGGTCGCGTATCAGGAATAGCACTTGCTTAGTACTCTTGCAGCGCTCCATCCAACCGGGCAGTTCCTTCTCCTCTTCGACAACAGACCAGACACCCATGGCCGATCCCTACAACAGCGGCACTCCCACCACCTCCGCAGCACGCTTCGATGATTCGATGGTGACCACCGCCTTCGAGCTGCCCGGCTACCGCATCGCACGCAACCTGGGCGTGGTGCGCGGCATCACCGTGCGCTCGCGCTCGATCGTGGGCAACTTTCTCGGCGGCATCCAGACGATCTTCGGTGGCAACATCACCATCTACACCGAGTTGTGTGAGCAGGCGCGCGAGGAAACCTACCGCGACATGGTCAAGCATGCGCGACAGCTGGGTGCCAACGCGGTCATCGGCATGCGCTACGACGCCACCGATGTGATGACCGGCCTGACCGAAGTGCTGTGCTATGGCACGGCGGTGGTGGTCGAGCCGCTGCGATAACCTACGAAAATCCTGCCATGATGGATGTCAGGATCTACCGTCCCTGCGAGGCGAGTGATGTCCAGAGTGCCAGCGATTGTGCTGTTCCTTGGCTTGGCCTGCCCTCCCTCCTCAGGTGGTGCCTCCACCAGGGATGGTCTGGCCGCGCTGCCTGCGGCGGTAAGAGCCACCATACTGGCTGCGCAGAAGCAGCCCGAATGCGTACGTGTCGTGGAGGCCTACGTCCGGCGTAGCAGGGCTTGGAGTACGACGACGTATCTCGTAGCCACATCGCCTCCCTTATCCGGCGGTCGCGGTTTTGCCGTGCTGCATCAGGACGATCTTGCAGATCCACTGTCCATGCAGGAACGCAAATCGTTCCATCTGGAGCTGGATCAGTCGTGCAGCAAGGTTATCGAGGAGTTCTGGTTCCAGTAGAAGCACCAATGTGAAATGAACGAGGTGCCGATCACACTGGGACGTCGGGGACTTCCACCTGCTGCACCGGCAACGTCACCATCATCACCGTCGGGTCGTCCGGATCCAGCTTGGTCTTGAAACCCAGGCTCTGGCACATCGCCAGCATGGTGCTGTTTTCGCGAAGCACCTGGCCTTCCACCACATCCAGGCCCAGCCACTTGGCGTACTCGATCATGATCGCCATCAGGCGCCAGCCGATGCCGTGACCCTTGAGGTCCGAGCGGATCAGGATGCCGTACTCGCCGCGGTGATAGTCCGCATCGGCATGCAGGCGCACCGCGCCGAGCATCTCGCCGCTGCGCGGTTCAATGGCCACCAGTGCGATCGAGCGCGCGTAGTCCAGCTGAGTCAGGCGGGCGATGAACTCGTGGCTGAAGTGCTTGACCGACTGGAAGAAGCGCAGGCGCAGATCCTCATCGCTGACGCGCGAGAAGAATGCGCGGAACAATGCGTCATCTTCCGGCCGCACCGGGCGTACGAAGGCGCGACCGCCATCGGACAGGTCGATGGTGCGCTCCCATTCCTTCGGATACGGGAACACGGCGAAGCGGGGATGGCCGCGGCCTTTGTGCAGGATGCGCGACGGCGCGACCGCCACACGTGCGTCCAGCGCCAGGATGCCCTTGCTGTCCACCAGCAGCGGGTTGATGTCCAGCGTGCGTACTTCGGGAATGTCTGCTGCCAGCTGCGCCAGCTTGACCAGCGCCAGCGCCAGTGCGCGCTCGTCGGCCGCGGACACATCGCCGTACGCCTTGAGGATGCGCGAGGCCCGGGTCTGGCCGATCAGCTCGTGGGCCAGACGCAGGTCCAGCGGTGGCAGCGCCAGTGCCTTGTCATTGATCACTTCCACCGCCGTGCCACCACGGCCGACCACGATCACCGGGCCGAACGTGGCGTCGTCGGCGATGCCGACGATGAGCTCCCGAGCCTTTGGGCGGACGATGGTGGGCTGCACCAGCAGGCCATCAATGCGCGCGTCCGGCCGCAGTTGTCGCGCACGGGCAAGGATCGCCTTGGCCGCGCTCTGCACCGCAGGCAGCGTCGCCAGGTTCAGGCGCACGCCATCCACTTCGGATTTGTGCGGAATGTCGGGTGACAGGATCTTCAGCGCGACGGTCGCACCGCGCTCCAGCAACGGTTGCGCCAAGTCCATCGCCTCGTGCGCGTCACGTGCGTGCATCACCGGCGCAGACGGGATGCCGTAGGCCTTCAGCAGTTCGTGGGTGGCCAGCGGGTCCAGCCAGCCTTGACCGTTGGCCAGCGCGGCTTCGACCAGCGCGCGTGCGTGCGCGGTGTCCACGCTGAAGTCCTGCGGCAGGCTGGGCGGCGTTTCCATCAACGCGTTCTGTGCTTCGCGGTAACGCACCAGATGCTGGAAACCGCGCACGGCCTCGGCCTCGGTGGGATAGGTCGGCACGCGTGCCGCATTGAGGGTGGCGGTGGCCTGGTCGTCGTTGCCCAGCCACACCGCAAATACCGGCTTGTCGCGGTGATGGCGCGGGCGCAGGCCAAGCGTTCGGGTCAGCGCCTGCGCGGCGTCGGCCGAGGAGGTGAACGCCGTGGGCACGTTGACCACCATCACCGCATCGTTCTCGTTGTCGGCCAGCAGCGCCTCGATGGCAGCGGCGTAGCGATCACCATCGGCGTCGACCACGATGTCGACCGGGTTGCTGCGCGACCAGCCCTGCGGCAGTACCGCATCGAGCTTCTGCACGGTGCTGTCGGACAGCTGCGCCAGCGTGCCCTGCAGGGCAATCAGCTGGTCCACCGCCAGGCGGCCGACGCCGCCGCCGTTGCTGAGGATGGCCAGGCGGCGCCCAGGGAAGGTACCCAGGCGGCCGAGCGACTCGGCCGCGGTGAACAGTTCGTCCAGCGCGCTCACCCGCAACAGGCCGGCGCGGTTGAATGCCGCGCCATAGACATCATCGGCGCGCGCCAGTGCCTGCACGTGGGTATCGGCGCTGCCCGGCTGCACCCGCTCGGCGCGCCCGGACTTCACCACCACCACCGGCTTGGCACGCGCCGCGGCACGCGCGGCCGACATGAACTTGCGGGCGTCCTTGATCTGTTCGACGTACAGCAGGATGGCGCGGGTGCGGTAGTCGGTGGCGAAATAGTCCAGCAGGTCGCCGAAGTCCACGTCCATGGTGTCGCCCAGCGAAACCACGGCGGAAAACCCCACCGAGCGCGCCACGCCCCACTCCACCAGGGCGGCAGCGATCGCCGAGGATTCGGAAATCAACGCAAGGTCGCCAGCTTGCGGGAAATGCGCAGCGATGCTGGCATTGAGCCGTGCATGCGGCGCGATCACGCCCAGGCAGTGCGGGCCGAGGATGCGCAGGCCATGCGCGCGCGCGGCTGCCTCTACCTGTGCCCACGGCGAACCCGGGCCTTCACCCAGATGCGCGGTGAGGATGATCGCGGCCTGCACGCCACGTTCGGCGGCGGTGCGTACCACCTGCGGCACGATCGCCGCCGGCGCGGTGATCACCACCAGTTCCGGCACCCAGTCCAGATCCTTCAACCGCTTCACCGTGCGGATGCCATCGATCTCGGCGTGGCGCGGGTTGATCCATGCGACCTTGCCGGGGAAGCCGGTGCCACGCAGGTTGCGCATGACCGCGCGGCCGGCCGAGCGCTCACGCGGGCTGCCGCCGATCACCGCGACCGACTGCGGACGGAACACGGACTGCAGATGGTAGGTACTCATGTGCCTACGGTACACGCACCGGCGCTGCGGCGGCATGATCATGCGCAGGAACCTGGCACCGCATCCACGCATGGCGTGGATCTACTACGCCGGCCAGGACCAGTAGATCCACGCCATGCGTGGATGAACGCCCTCCCTTGCAGTAGATCCACCCCACGCGTGGATGGACGCCCCCCTTGCAGTAGATCCACCCCATGCGTGGATGGACGCCCTCCCTTGCAGTAGATCCACGCCATGCGTGGATGACGCCCCCGTTACAACAGGGTTCCGTGCAGGATCATCGCGGCGATGCTGAAATAGATCACCAGGCCGGTCACATCCACCAGGGTGGCCACGAACGGGGCCGAGGCGCTGGCCGGGTCGAAACCCAACCGCTTGAGGATGAAGGGCAGCATCGAGCCGGACAGCGAACCGAAGGTGACGATGCCCACCAGCGCGGCGCCGATGGTGATCGCCAGCAGGATCCAGTGCTCGCCGTAGTCATGGAAGCCACCAAGCTGCCAGATCACGATGCGGACGATGGCCAGGCAACCGAGGATGGCACCGAGCACCATGCCGGTGGGTACTTCGCGCAGCGCGACTTTCCACCAATCACGCAGGCGCAGCTCGCGCAGGGCCAGGCTGCGGATCAGCAGAGAGGTGGCCTGCGAACCTGAGTTACCGCCCGAACTCATGATCAACGGAATGAACAGGGTCAGCACCACGGCGCGTGCCAGTTCGTCCTCATAGTGCTGCATCGCGCTGGCGGTCAGCATCTCGCCCACGAACAGCACGCTCAACCAGCCGGCGCGCTTGCGCAGCATCTCGAAGAAGCCGATCTGCATGTACGGCTTGTCCAGTGCTTCCATGCCGCCGAACTTGTGCGCGTCCTCGGTCGACTCTTCAATCAGTGCATCGAGGATGTCATCGACGGTGACGATGCCGAGCATGTGCTGCTGTGCGTCCACCACCGGGATTGCCAGCAGGTCGTGGCGACGGATCAGCCGTGCCACGTCTTCCTGGTCCATCTGCGCATCCACCATCACCGGCGGATTGACCTGGGCCACGTCCAGGATCGATTCCTCCGGCAGGCCGGTGATCAGCCGTCGCATGGTCACCACCTGCTGCAACCGCTGGTTGGCCGGGTCGAGGACATAGATCGCATACACGGTCTCGCGGGTGCGCTCGACCTGGCGGATGTGCTGCAGGGTCTGGGCCACGGTCCAGGTGGCGGGTACGGCGACGAACTCGGTGGTCATCAGCGCACCGGCGGTGTTCGGCGGGTAGCTCAGCAGCTTCTGGATGGTCTGCCGGGCTTCGTTGCCCAGCAGCGGAATCAGCCGTGCACGTTCTTCTTCATCCAGTTCGTGGACGATGTCGGTGGCACGGTCGTCGGCCATCAACCCCAGCAGCGCGGCGGCGCGTGCCGGCGGCAGCGCGGCAACCAGTTCGCCACTGCGGTGCAGCTCCGGCGCCTCCAGCATCTTCACTGCACGCGGCAACGACAGCGCGGCCAGCGTCTCGGCGGCGCGCTCCAGTTCGAGCGTGTTGAGGAATTCCACCGCGTCGGCGGTGTTGTAGTTCGCCAGCGGTGCCGACAATGCTGCGGCATCGGCCACCGGACGCAGCAATTGCTTCTGGTTCATGGTGATTCGCCTTCATGGGGTGCGACATCGCGCAACGCCAACGCAGGCAAACCGTCCCGATGTCAGGCGGTGGCCATCGCTGGCGTCGACCGAGGTCGACTTCTACTGTCGCTGGACATGGGTTGGGGACTCCGGAAGGGTGTACTGACGGACACGCCGGCAGCGGCGGGCAGTCTGGACCTGCGGTCGGTGCAGGTCAACCCGCCCGCGGTGACCGGGCAACGGGCCGGCTGCCGTTCTCGTGCGTACACAGCCGCGCGCGCATAATGGCGAGGTGGCATCCGCCGCGCTTCCCCCCGCCGAACGGACGCACAGCCGGCCTGACAATGACCAGGTATTCCCATGCATAGCGGTGGTCTGGAACTGGCACTGGTGCTGCTGCTGGCCGCGGTGATCGCGGTGCCGGTGTTCAAGAAGTTCGGCTTCGGCGCGGTGCTGGGCTATCTGGCGGCCGGCGTGGTGCTGGGCCCGGATGGCCTGGGCTTCGTGCAGGACGCCGACCGCATCCTTGGCGCGGCCGAGATCGGCGTGGTCATGCTGCTGTTCGTGATCGGGCTGGAGCTGTCCCCTGCCCGGCTGAAGGTGATGCGGCGCTCGGTGTTCGGTGCGGGTGCGGCGCAGGTGGCGCTGTCCGGGCTGGTGCTGGGCGGCCTGCTGCTGCTCGATCACTTCCAGTGGAAGAGCGCGCTGGTGGTGGGCGTGGCGCTGGCGCTGTCATCGACCGCAGTGGGTCTGCAGCTGCTGTCCGAGCACAAGGCGATCAACAGCGACCACGGCCGGCTGGGGTTTGCCATCCTGCTGTTCCAGGACCTGATCGCCATTCCGCTGCTGGCCGCGATTCCGCTGCTGGGCGGGGTCAAGAACGAGACGCTGCGCTGGGAAGATGCGGCCGTCGCGCTGGGCGCGCTGGCCGTGGTGATCCTGTGCGGGCGGCCGGTGCTGCGCCGCCTGTTCGGCATCATCGCGCGCACCCGCAGCCCGGAAGTGTTCACCGCCACCGCGTTGCTGGTGGTGCTGGGTACCGCCTGGTTCATGCAGGAAGCCGGCCTGAGCCCCAGCCTGGGGGCGTTCCTGGCCGGCGTGCTGCTGTCCGATTCGGAATTCCGGCACGAGCTGGAATCGCAGATCGAACCGTTCAAGGGTCTGCTGCTGGGGCTGTTCTTCATCGCGGTGGGCATGGGCATCGACCTGGACCGCATCGCCGCCGAACCGTGGATGATTGCTGCCGGCGTGGCGATCCTGCTGGTGGTGAAGTTCAGCCTGCTGTACGCCATCGGCCGCATCGCCAAGCTCAGCTCCCGGCAGTCGCTGCTGCTGGGCAGCGTGTTGTGGCTGGGCGGCGAATTCGCCTTCGTGGTGTTCAACGAAGCGCAGCGTGCGCACCTGCTGGGCAATGCCAACCATGACCGGCTGGTGGCGATTGTCGGCCTGTCGATGGCGATCACGCCGTTGCTGATGATCGCCCTGCTGCGCCTGCTGGGCCAGGAGAAGGCCGCGCCACGCCAGGCGGCGGAGGCCGACAAGGTGGCCCCGGACAATCGCCCGAAGGTGCTGATTGCCGGCATGGGCCGCTTCGGTCAGGTGATCGCGCGCCTGCTGACTGCGCAGAAGGTGCCGTTCGTGGCGCTGGAAGCGAACCCGGACACCGTGGCCGACCTGCGCCGCTTCGGCAACCAGCTGTACTACGGCGACCCGACCCGGCCGGAGATGCTGCGCGCCGCCGGTGGCGAGCATATCGACGTGTTCGTGATCACCGTGGACGACCCCGAAACCAACCTGCGCGCGGTGCGCATGGTGCGCCGTCTGTACCCGGACGCGACGGTGCTGGCACGTGCGCGCAACCGCCAGCATGCGTGGCGGTTGATGGACATGTCGGCCGAACCGTTCCGTGAAGTGTTTGGTACCAGCCTGGAAATGAGCGGGCGCGTGCTGACCGCGCTGGGCGTGGCACCGAGCGTGGCCGAGCGCCATGTGCAGCAGTTCCGCGAACACGACGAGAAGCTGCTGCGTGACCAGTACCTGGTCTACGACGACGAGGCGGCGGTGATCCAGACCTCGCGTGATGCGCGCAACGACCTGATGCACCTGTTCGAGGCGGACGCGGAAAGCGACGACAAGTAGATCCACGCCATGCGTGGATGATCGTGCCCGGAGCCAAAAGCATCCACGCATGGCGTGGATCTACCGGGTCCCGGTCAGCCGTTGTCGCGCAGGAACCTGGCCATCGACGATACGCCCGGCACGCGCGGCTCGAACTCGGCGGCGACGTCGATGAAGCCGCGCATCACCGCGATCTCGCGCGGGCTGCGGTTCAAGCCATCGCGCGCTTCCGGATCGGCACCGGCGCGCAGCAGACGCTGCACCAGCAGCGGCAAGCCGTGCAGGGCGGCCAGGTGCAGCGGGCCGAAGCCACGCGGATCGCGCACATCCAGGCTCACGTCTTCATCCAGCAGGCGCTCGACAGCGGCCATCACCACCTGCTCGTCGCAGGCGGTACCCGGTTCGGCGCGCGCGCCCATCAGCAGCAGCAACGGCGTGACCGCACCGGCGGCGGCCTGGTCCGGCTCTGCACCGGCCAGCAGCAGGGTGTCGAGCAGCGCCAGCAGGCGCGAGCGATCGCGCGCACTGAAGCCATACAGTGCCGCGCAGTGCAGCGGCGCGAGCTGCTGGGCATCGCCGGCATGTACGTCGGCACCGGCGGTGAGCAGGCGCGCCACGATGTCCGGCAGGCCCAGCGCCGAGGCCAGCATCAGCACGGTCACCCCGCCTGGCAGGCGGTGTTCGAGCTGCGCCCCGGCGTCGAGCAGGGCCGAGACGATCTCGACCTGGCGCATGCTGACCGCCGCCGACAACGGCGTGGCGCCACTGGCAGCGGCATGCTGCGGATCGGCGCCACGCGCCAGCAGCAGGTCGACCACGGCCAGATGGCCACCGCCGGCAGCACGCAGCAGCGCAGTGCAGCCCTGCGCATCGACGGCGTCGATGGCAAAGCCCAGATCATTCAAACGGCGCACCGCATCGACATCACCGGCCATCGCAGCGGCCGGCAGGTCGCCTTCGCGAAGGGTTCTGCGCGGCAGCGGCCAGACCCGCCAGTCCAGCCAGTCGGCCAGATCGCGACGACCGATCGACAGCGCTACGCCCAGCGGCGTCTGCCCATCGGCAGCACGCGCTTCCGGCGAGGCACCATGTTGCACCAGCAGCTTCAGGGCGCTTTCGCGCGCCAGCGCGGTGGCCAGATGCAGCGCGGTCATGCCATGGCTGTCGCGTGCTTCACGGTCCACGCCGGTGGTGAGCAGGGCCTGCTGCAGGCGCAGCCAACCCAGGCGTACCGCCAGTGACAACGGCGGATCACCGGCCGGCGAAGCGGCAAACGGATCGGCGCCACGTTCCAGCAGCTCCAGCGCCAGCTGTTCCAGGCCACGCGCCGCTTGATCGTGCTGCGCACAGGCGGCCAGGAAACGCGCCAGTCCACCACGTCCGGCCGGCGACAGGCCGTGCTGCAGCATCACCTGCAGGGCTGGCACGGCATCGATACCGCGCGACAGCAGCGCGAACATCGGCGTATCGGCACAGGCGTCGCGCACGTACGGATCGGCACCATGGGCGAGCAGCCAGTCGACTGCGCGCGGCTCCAGCGCCAGCTCCGGATCAAGCAGCAGGCCCCCCAGCTCTTCCGGCTGGCACAGCCTGGCCAGGGCGGCCATGCCATCGGTATTGCCGAACCCCAGCGCCTCGCGCAGCAGGGTCAACGGCGGGCGGTCAGGCAGCAGGCCGCTGGCACTGGCCGTCTCACCGCGCTCGCCCAGGCCATCGCTGACGGCGGCAGGCAACGGGTAGGACGGGTCCAGCAGGGCGACGATCGCCCAGCGACCAGCTTCGGCGGCGTAGTCCACCGCGCGCCGACCGGCCGGATCGGTGCCGTCGGCGGCGATGCCCAGTTCCAGCAGGCGCTTGATCAACAGCGGCGAAACGTCCTCGGCCATCGTTGCCAGCAACACCGCGTTGCGGCCGTCGGTATCGACCGCAACCAGGTCGGGTTTGTGCGGCAGCAGGTGCTCGACCACGGCTGCGCGACCGGCACGTGCAGCTTCCAGCCACGGGGTACGACCGAGCGCGTCGCGCGCTTCCAGGTTGGCACCGGCGGCAAGCAGCACGCCGATGATGTCGACGTGGCCGGCCAGTGCCGCTTCATGCAGTGCGCTGCGGCGCTGGCGGTCACGTGCGTCGGCACGTGCCTTGTGCTTGAGCAGCAGCTGCACACCGGCCGGATCATCGTCTTCGGTGGCGGCCGCGGCCAGCAGCACCGGGGTGCCCTCAGCCGGCTCGCTGCGCGCACCGCGCTCCAGCAGGAAGCGCGCCAGGCGCCAGTTCCCGACCTGGCAGGCCACCGCCAACGGCGACCAGCCATCACGATTCAACGCGTCGACTTCAGCCGCCGCATCACGCAGCAACGCGGCCACGCCCGGGTCGGAACTGCGGGCGGCATGGTGCAGGGGCGTGTTGCCTTCACTGTCGGTGGCGCGCGAATCGGCACCGTTGGCCAGCAGGGTCATCACCGCCTCCGGACGCCCATGCCAGCTGTCGCGGGTCGCGGCCAGCAGCGGGGTCATGCCACGGTGTGGTGCGTTCACATCGACGCCGCGGCCGATCAGCTCGCGCAGCAGGCGCAGGTCCGGCAGGACGGCGGCGAGCACCGCCAGGCTGCGCTGGTCGCGCCAGTTAGGGTCAGGCAGGGAATACGGATCGGCGCCGGCCTGCAGCAACTGCAGCGCACGGTCGATGCGGCCGTGGCGTGCGGCTTCGTACAGGGCGGGGGTCAGCTCCTGTGGCGCCAACGCTTCCAGCGGGGTGGTGTCGGCGACCGCGCTGAACAGCGCTTCGCGATCCACCGGCAGCTCAGCGCCAACCGCGCTGCGCAGCGACACCAGCGGTGCCGGTGCAATGCGCTGCAGCAGCAGGTGCAGCAGCGGCGACAGCAGCAGCACCGCCAGTGCCGACGGCCAACGCGCGCTTTCCGGCAGCAGTTCCGGCCAGGTCGGCAGTACCACCAGTGCGGCCAGGGCCATCACCAGTGCTGCCACGCCAAGGCCACGCCAGGCACTGAGGTCGCGACCGGCCAACGCCTGCCAATGCTGGGCCAGGCCCCCGTCAAGACGCTCGACATCGTTCCACAGCGGCCAGGTGCGCCAAGCCGCCAGCAGGCCGGCGCTGACCAGCACGCTCAGACCCAGCACCGCGGCCAGGCTGCCGCTGTCGCGCAGCGCGGCCAGTGGCCAGGCCAGCAGCAGGGCCAGCAGCGACGGCGCGGCGGTCCACAGTACCAGCAGTGCCGGCAGATCCTGGCGGGTGATCACCTTCGGCGGCAGCAGCGCGCGGCTGCGCCGCCACCACGACACCCCCAGCGCGAACGCCGGTTGTGCCAGGGCCGCCAGCACCGCGCCGGGCAGGCCACCCAGCGCCGATCCCAGCGCCAGCAGGGCACCGAGGGTGAAGGCCAGCGACAGGGCGCGGGATCGGGAAAGCTCAGTCATAGTGGCGCAGCATCATGCTGCTCACCGACGGTGGTACCTGCAGATAGAACCCGCGCTCGGTCAGTTCGCTGCGCACCTTGGCCGGGTCGGCCTGGGCCAGCCGGCGCTGCGCGTCCAGGGTCACTTCCAGGACGAAGACGAGCGAACCCAGTGACGCCGACAGCGGCGCAGGCAAGGCGCTGAAGTCATCGCGTCGGGCGAGATAGACGTAGGTGTCCGGCTTGAGTTGGCTTTTATAGACGTAGGCGTGCATGTCCACGGGACGATAACCCGGGAAGAGCCGTGATTGTGTCGGAAAGCCGACACCGGGGAAAGCCGTCACGCGACGATGGCGGCGCGATCGACGGCGTTTCCCCGTTGAGGTTCAGCAATGTGGCGACGCTGTTCAGCCAGCGGGCACCCTCAGTTGGCCGCTACTTCTTCGGTCATCAGCGGATCCAGGGTGGGCTGTTCGAGCCAGCGCGCCACGTCGCCGCCCAGCGCTTCGGCGATCAGCTTCAGCGTGGTGCAGGCGCGGAAGGTGAAGGGCCGGCTGGTGGTGCGCTTGAAGCTGAAATTGCCGACCACGCGGCCGTCTTCCTTCAGCTCACCATAAATGCGGCCCCACTTCGGCCCGGAGATGGCGCCGCCACCGGCGGCATGGGCCTTGGTCACCACGATGTCCAGGCGCCGACTTTCGCTGCCATCCAGCGGCGCGGCCACGACCCTGCCGGCGGCATGGCGCGCGATGCTGTCGCTGAGATAGCTGCCGAACCGGCACTCGGTGCGGATCAGTTCGCCGCCCACGTCGGTGCGGTAGGGAATGTCGGCCGCGACGCGGATGGGTGCATCCGCAGCCTGGGCCTGCAATGCAGGCGCGCACGCAAAAGCCGCTGCCAAGGCAGCGGCGGTCATCACTTTCATGCTGTTCCCCCTGTGGAACGTTGCCCCGGCACCCCGTGCCGGGGACAGCGATGGCTTACTTGACCTTGGCGTAGGTGCCCTTCAAGGCCACGCCAGCGACGAAGGTGCCAGCCCAGCACTCGTAGTTGGTCGCGCTCTTGAACTCGTTCTTCTTGTAGTAGCTGACGATGTCGACCACAGCATTGGCGCCGCGCGACTTGGCACCGTCCTGCAGGGCCAGCAGCGCCGACAGCGCAACCCAGTTGCAGGCCTCGACGTCGCTCTTGTTGGCGGCGTTGGTCTTCTTGTTGGTCACGTCTTCGCCCAGGCGCTGCTGCACGCTGACCGGCTGGCCGGCCAGGTAGAAGCGCACGCTGCCGTCGATGCCGGCATCTTTGGCAGCCTGCGAATTGATCAGCTCGCGCAGGGACTGTTCGACGCGGGTATCGCGCGCCGAAGCGGTGGAAGTCAGGGCCAGCAGCGCGGTGGCAGTGGCGATCAGCAGGGTGCGGCGCATCGGAACGTCTCCTTGTTGAGGTGCGGGTACGGCGGGATCACGCGCTCCAGCGGCGGAACACCAACGAGGTGTTGATGCCACCGAAGGCGAAGTTGTTGCTCATCACGTACTCGGCCTGCAGCTCGCGGCCTTGCCCGGTGATGAAATCGAGCTGGCCGCAACGCGGGTCCACCTCGACCAGGTTCAGGGTGGGCGCGAACCAGCCGGCGCGCATCATCTCGATGCTCATCCAGGCTTCGAACGCACCGCAACCACCCAGCATGTGGCCAACGTAGCTCTTCAACGAGCTGATCGGCACGCGGCTGCCGAACACCTGGGCGGTGGCCTGGGTCTCGGCGATGTCGCCGTGATCGGTCGCAGTGCCGTGGGCGTTCACGTAATCGATCTGCGCCGGTTGCAGTCCGGCGTCTTCCAATGCCAGGCGCATGGCCTGGGCCATGGTGTCGGCGCTGGGCTGGGTGACGTGCTGGCCGTCGCTGTTGGTGCCGTAGCCCACGATCTCGGCGAGGATGGTCGCGCCACGTGCCTGCGCGTGTTCCAGATCCTCCAGGATCAGGGTACAGGCACCCTCGCCTAGCACCAGGCCATCGCGGCCGGCATCGAACGGACGCGGGGTGCTGTGCGGCGCATCGTTGCGCGTGCTGGTGGCGAACAGGGTGTCGAACACTGCGGCTGCGGTGGCGTCGAGCTGTTCGGCACCGCCGGCCACCATCACCGTCTGCTTGCCGCTGCGGATCGCCTCGTAACCGGCGCCCACGCCCTGGCTGCCCGACGTGCAGGCGCTGGAGGTGGTGTAGACACGCCCTGACAAGCCGAAGAACACACCGATGTTGACCGGTGCGGTGTGGCTCATCATCTTCAGGTAGGTGGTGGCGCTGATGCCGTCGGTGGTGAACTCGTGCAGCATGCGGCCGAATTCACCGGTGGCCTCGTGGCTGCCCGACGAGGAGCCGTAGGCCACGCCGGTACGGCCACTGCGCAGCACCGGGTGCTCGAACAAGCCCGCCTCGCGCAGCGCAACCTCGGTGGCGCGCACCGACATGATCGCGACCTTGCCCATCGAACGGGTGGTCTTGCGGTTGTAGTTCGGCGGCAGCTCATAGTCCTGCGCCGGCGCGGCCAGCTTGGTGTTCAGGCCCGCATAGACATCCCATTCCGGCATCGAACGCACTGCATTGCGGCAGCTGCGCAGATGGGCCTGGATGGTCGGCCAGTCGTGGCCGAGCGGGCTGATGGCGGCGGCACCGGTAACCACTACACGACGATCGGCGGCCATCAGATCATCCCTCCGTTGACCGAGATCACCTGGCGGGTGATGTAACCGGCCGGCTCGGACAGCAGGAACGCGACGGTCGCCGCCACTTCCTCGGGACGGCCTACGCGGCCGGCCGGGATCAGCTTCAAGGCGTGTTCGACCACTTCTTCGTTGAGCATGTCGGTCTCGATCAGGCCCGGGGCCACGCAGTTGACGGTGATCTGGCGGCTGGCCAGTTCCAGCGCCAATGCCTTGCTGGCACCGATGATGCCGGCCTTGGCCGCACTGTAGTTGACCTGCCCGCGGTTGCCGGCCACGCCGGACACCGAGGACAGGGTGACGATGCGGCCCGGCTTGCGCCGCCGCACCATCGGCATGATCAGCGGATGCAGCACGTTGTAGAAGCCGTCCAGGTTGGTATGGATCACCTGGTCCCAGTCGTCCTCGGACAGTGCCGGGAAGGCGCCATCGCGGGCGATGCCGGCATTGCATACCACGCCGTAGTAGGCGCCATGTGCCTCCACGTCTGCCTCCAGCGCGGCACGTGCGGCAGCACGGTCGGCCACGTCGAAGGCCAGCACGCGGGCCTGCTGGCCCAGTGCGTTGATCTCTGCAGCCACCGCCTGTGCTTCTTCCACACGGCTGCGGCAATGCACCACCACGTCGAAGCCATCGCGCGCGATACGCAGCGCAATGGCCCGGCCGATGCCCCGGCTCGCGCCGGTCACCAGCACGCTTCGATTCCCTGTCATGCCTGTCCACTCTCCAGATAGGCCATCGAGTCGGCCGGTTCGAACACCGACACGTTGGCAATCGCCCATTCTTCTTCGCCTGCCAGGATGCGGCAGGCGAACATCCCTAATCCATTGTCGCCCAACAGCTCGCAACGCGCCTGTACCTGCAGGCGGGTACCGCTGGGGAAGCTGCTGCGGCTGCTGGTATAGCGCCGGCTGCCGAGCAGAAAGCCCAGCTGCGGCGGGTTGCCGGCCGTGCGTGCGCGGCAGCCGGCCCAGGCGGCGATCGCCTGGGCCATGTATTCGATGCCGACCCAGGCCGGGACCCCGCCGTCTTCGATGAACAGGCCCGCTTCGGGCACCACCAGTTCCGCCTCGATGCTGTCCTGGTCCCAGCGCAGGATGCGGTCCAGCAGGCACATGTCCTGGCGGTGCGGCACCACGTCTTCAATGGCGTACAGCGGCAGGTTCATCGGCGCTCCAGTGCCAGCACGGCATTGCTGCCACCGAAGGCGAACGAATTGCTCAGCACACGCCGCGGCGACTGCTGCAGGAACGTTGCCGGAGCCACCAGCGGCAATGCCGGCAGCGCGGGATCGGCCACGCCGTCCCACCAGTGTGGCGGCAGCTGCTGCTGCGGGTTCTCGGCCAACAGGATCCAGCACAGCGCGGCTTCGATCGCGCCGGACGCGCCCAGCGTGTGCCCGGTCAGTGGCTTGGTCGAGCTGGCCGGCACATCGGTGCCCAGCACCTGTGCCACCGCCAGGCTTTCCATCGCGTCGTTGTGGCCGGTCGCAGTGCCATGCAGGTTCACGTAGTCCACTTCCGAAGGCGCCCAACCGGCACGCTGCAGCGCCTGCTGCAGGGCGTCGATGGCGCCCAGGCCCTGCGGGTCCGGTGCGGACATGTGGTGCGCGTCGGCCGACTCGCCCCATCCCGCCAGGCTGACCGGACCCGGCTCGCGGGTCAGCAGGAACAGTGCGGCACCCTCACCGATGTTGATCCCGCAGCGATGCTGCGAGAACGGATTACAGCGCACGGCGGAGACCGATTCGAGCGCGCTGAATCCAGCGACGGTGAACCGGCACAGGGAATCGGCGCCACCGGCGATGACCGCATCGACGATGCCCGAACGCAGCATGCGCGCGGCCGACATCAACGCCTTGGCGCTGGACGAGCAGGCCGTGGACAGCGTCCAGGCTGGGCCCAGCGCACCGCTGCGCTCACGCACGAACTGCGCGGCGGTGCCCATTTCCTGCTGTGCGTAGTCGAACCCGTCGGGCCAATGGCCGTGCTCGGCGCGGGTACGCAGTGCCTGCTCCGATTCACCGATGCCCGAGGTACTGGTACCCAGCACCACCGCCACGCGTTCGGCACCATGACGGCTGATGGCATCGGCAACGGCCGGCGCGATCTGCGCCAGGGCGACGTCCAGCAGCGCGTTGTTGCGGCCACGCAGGGACACCGGCAGCGCTTCCAGCGTCGGTAACGGGCTGTGCACTTCGCCCAGCGCCAGGGTGCGACCCGGCAGCAGGGTGGTGTTGTCGCTCAGCCCGCCGGGCGCGTCGTCAAACAACGCAGCCGCCACCGCAGCGCGGCCCTCGCCCAGCGCACAGACCACGCCGAGGTCGTTGAGGAAAATGGGCGCGCTTTTCATTACTGGCCCGCCATGTCGATCGATTCAATACGCAGCGTGTAGCCCTCGGCGCGGTTGTCCAGCTGCACGCTGCCATCGGCCAGGCGCTGCAGCTGCAGCCACACGGTGCCGTCGCGCGACAGGCTGCGCTGGCGGCCATCGTCACTCACCTGCCAACCCGCCGGCAGCGCGGCGGCAATGGCGTCCGTCGGCCACAGCGCAAACTGCAGATCGTCCAGCACGCGTTCGGCGCGCACCTGTGGCGGCAGCCACGGTGCGCGCTGCTGGGTCAGCTGCTGACCATCCCACTGCAGGCGCACGCCGGTCTGGCCCATCGCCTGCACGGCCAGCCGCACCTGCTGCGCGTCGGCCTCCAGCAGCGCGTCCAGATCACGCGCGTGGCTGCCGAAGCGGAAGTGCAGCTGCTGCTGCAGGGCCAACGGCGCCGGCAGGCTGGACGGTGCCAGCCGCAACGGCGGCAGTTCGACCAGCGGTCGCGGCATGCGGCTGGCGCAGGCGGCCAGCAGCAGGCACAGCAGGACCGTGGTGATACGGAACATCAAGCGCTGCACAATTCCTCCAGCACGCGCATGCGGCGGCCACTGTCGTCGGCCACATACGGATTGTTGGTGTCCCAGGCGTAGCCGGCCAGGATGGAGCTGATCATGTCGCGCACCTGCGGCTGCTGGTCGGGGTGGTAGATGATCTTCTGGAAGCCGCCCTCGTACCAGCTTTCGACGAAGCGGCGGAAGGTTTTCACGCCGGCACGGAGCGGAATCGAGAATTCGCTTTCCCAGTCGACGCTCTCGCCCGCGTAGCGGCGCTTCAGGCATTCGCTGGCCAGCTGCGCGGATTTGAACGCGATGGTGACGCCGGAGGAGAACACCGGATCGAGGAACTCGCCGGCGTTGCCCAGCAGCGCATAGCCCGGGCCCCACAGCGAGCTGACGTTGGCCGAATAACCGGTGATGCGGCGCACCGGCAGCACCGCCCATTCGGCATTGGCCAGCAGCGAGGTCAGGTTCGGGTCCTCGCCGACGATGGCCTGCAGCTTCTGCAGATCGTCGCCTTCGTAGCGTTCGAAGAACGACGGCTCGGCCACCACGCCCAGCGAGCAGCAGCCGTTGGAGAACGGAATCGTCCAGTACCAGACGTCGATGTGCTCGGGATGGGTGGTGATCAGGATCTTGTTGCGGTCGAAGTCCGCTTCGGCCGGAATGTTGTCACGCACGTGGCAGAAGATTGCGCCACGCACCGGGAAGTTGGACGGCGATTCCAGGTCCAGCAGGCGCGGCAACAGGCGCGCGAAACCGGAGGCGTCGAGGATGAAATCGGCTTCGATGCGGTACTCACTGCCATCCGGGCGGCGCACGCTCACCACTGGCTGTTCGCCCGGCTGGACCGCCAGCACTTCGTCGCCGAAGCGCAGGGTCGCGCCCATGCGCTCGGCGCCACGCGCCAGCACGTTGTCGAAGTCGGCACGCTGCACCTGGTAGGTGGTACCCCAGCCCGGCGAGAACTTCTTCCTGAAGTCGAACGCAGTGCGGGCTTCTCCGTGCACGAAGGCTGCGCCGTTCTTGTACTGGAAGCCCGCCTCGACCACATCCTGCAGCAGGCCTGCCGCTTCGATGTATTCCATGCTCTGCGGCAGCAGGCTCTCGCCGATGGAAAAGCGCGGGAAGTGCTGGCGCTCCAGCATCAGCACCTGGCGCCCCTGCTGGCGCAGCATCGCCGCGGCCACCGAACCGGCTGGGCCGGCGCCGATGATCAGGATTTCGGTACGTTCCACGTCTTCGTGGCTGGAAGAGTCAGCGGCATCCACAGCAGTAGTCATCGGTGCGTCCTTGTTGCTCGATCAGGTGGAAAAGCGGAGGAATCGGAATGAAGCGTGTGCGCTCAGGCCGGCGGAGCGTCATGCGGCGGCGGCCGGAACAGCGGCGAGATCAGCCAGACCAGGCCGATGCCGAACAGCAGGGTGAGCCCGAACGCGCGCAGCGCCGGTGTCTGCGAAAGACCCAGCAGGCCGAACGACAGCCAGGTGCTGGCCGCGCCCACGCACACCGCCAGCCAGGCACTGGCATCGCCGCGGTGCTCGATCAGGAAGATGCCGTAGTCGATGCCCATGCCCAGCAGCAGCATCAGCGCCAGCACGTTGAACAGCTGCAGCGGCTGGCCGAACAGGCCAAGCAATCCAAGAGTGAGCGCACCGGCGACCAGGGTAGGGGCGAACACGCGCCAGGCCTGGCGCCGATAACGCAGCCAAAGCGCGCCGAACACCAGCACGATCCCGACCAGCAGCAGGCCGCCCATCAACTTGCGGTAGTGGCCCAACAGCTGCGAGAAATCAGCGGTGCGGTCGACCCAGCGCACGCCGTCCAGACCATCGGCGGCACCACGCAGCGTCGTCAGCGCATCGGCACGCGACAGGTCATCGACCATCACCACGCTGATCATCTGCCCGCCTACGTTGCCGACCCACAGGTGGCGGAACGGCTGCGATGCGGGCGAAGCGAGGAAGGCCTCTGCGCTCAGCGGCGCTGCTGCGAATGCAGGGCGCTGCAAGGGCTCGCCCACCGCTTCGCCGACCGCGGCCAGCACGCCCGGTTCCACCTTGGCGGTCAGCGCCGCATCGGCCTGCTGCCGCGCAGGCGACGGCAGCCAGTCGCTGATCGCGCGGTAACCGCCGATGCGCTTGTCGTTGGTCAGATCACGCAGGCGCGTGGTCAGCGCTTCTTCGCGTTGCAGCAGTTGTGCGGCGTCGCTGCCCTGCACCAGGTAGAACTGCGCCGGGCTGGGCATGCCCAACAGCTGGCTGAGACGAATCTGCTGGGCCATCAATGCCGGTGGCGACGACTGCAGGCTGCGCAGGTCATCGTTGCTCTGCAGTCGGGCGATGCCGACGGCAGACACCAGCGCGGCCACGCCGAGGAAGATCGCTACCCGGCGACGCCCGTGCAGGCGCGGGAAACGCTCCAGCGTATTGCCCAGCCACTGCGCGAAGCGGGTGGTCCGGATCTCACCACCGTCCAGCCACGGGAACCAGAAGATCACCGTGAGGAACGCGGCGGCCAGACCGACCACCGAGAACAACGCCATCTGCCGCAGGCCGGGGAACGGCGCCAGGCCCAACGCCAGGTACGCCAGCGCGCTGGTCAGCAGCGCCAGCCACAGTCCCGGCAGCAGATGCCGAAGCAGCTTCCAGCGGCGGTCGGCCGGCTCGGCCTGGCGCGAAGCGAACCAGTGGATGCCGTAGTCCTCGGCCACACCAACCAGCGACGCACCGAACACCAGGGTCAGCACGTGCACCTTGTCGAACACCAGCACGGTGACCGCCAGCGCCACACCGCAGCCGATCAGCAGCGAGGCGGCGACCAGCAGGATCGGCCGCAGCGAGCGGAACGCCAGCCACACCAGCAGCAGCACCGCCGCCAGCGAACCCCAGCCGATGGTGTTGATCTCCTGGTTGGCCTGCACGGCGGCCGCTTCGGCATGCAACGGCACGCCGGCATGCAGGATCTCCAGATCCGGCGCGGCGGCCTTGGCCGCCTGTCCGGCGCGCTCGAGCAGGCCATCCAGATGGCGCTCGCCATCGAGCCTGAAGGCCGAGCCCGGTGTATCGAACTGCAATGCCGCCCAGTGCTTGCCCTCTGCCTCCAGCAGACCGTCATCGCCCAGGCGCAGGCCGGAGCCCTGGGCCTGCTGCTGCCACCACTGCGGCCACAGCGACAACGGATCCTGCCGCCACTCGGTCAGGCGCGGCGCCCCCATCGGGCCGTACAGCGCGCCAAGTGCCTGTTCGGCCAGCGCACCCGGTTCGGCCTGCTGCAGCTGCTCGCGCTGGGCCGGGGTCAGCAGGCGGTCGCGGTACGGTGCGTAGAACGCACGCGCCTCATCGAACCAACCTTCAATCGAACCACTGGGCACCAGCAGCGCACTGTCGGCATCACTGGCCATTGCCGCGGCGAATGCGGCCTGCGCGCGCTTGGCAGCGGCACCGTCGGTGCTGCCGAGCAGCACCACCACCTGCCGCGAGCTGCCATCGGCGATGCGCCGGGTGACGTCGCTGAGCAGGCGGTCGTGCGCGTCCTGCGGCAGCAGGGCGAGGATGTCGGTGTCGATCCGCGATTCCTGGCTCCACAGGCGCCACTGCTGCGCGCCCAGCACCAGCAACAGCAGCAGCCAGGCGAGACCCAGCCAGTGCCACCAGCGGCGCAGGCGATCCGGTGCGGCGCTGTCACTCAAAGCGGCGCGCCTCGTCGGCGTTCAACGTGGCCGGCGCTTCGCTCAGCGCCGTGAACTGGATGCGGGTGCGATCCTGATTGGCTTCAACGATCTCGACCTGGCGCACGTAACGGTCGCCTTGCAGGGTCAGCGATTGGAATGCTTTGGCCAGCATCGCTGACTTCGGCGTCAGCTTCAGGCGCCAGCCCTGCCCTTCACGCGTGGCCTCGACGTTGAACTGGCTGGACAGCGCCTGCACGTCGCCGCTCATCAACGCGAACATGATCGCGTTGACCGAACGCATCGCCGGCTGCTGGCGCGCGTCCAGTTCGACGCGGCTGCTGCCATCGCGCTGGCGGCTGAGGATGCGGTCAGCGGTGACCACCACTTCGGACGGGAACGGCTTGAGCGTGGACCAGATCACGCCATGCTTGCGCGCGACCACGAACTGGCCCTGCGAGCGCAGCGGGTTCTTGAAGCCGCTGACCTGCTTTTCCTGGGTGAACTGCCCGCGCAGCACATCCGGCCGGGCCACCGCCTGGGTGATGGCATCGACGGCGGGATCGGCGCCCTGCACCAGCGGCGCAGCAACCAGCAGCAGCGCGCACAGCAGCACGCGCGGAAGACGAAGGGATCGGATCACGGGGCAGGCACTCCAAGACGCTGCCACAGCACCGGCGGGCACTGGTACAGCATTTCCTTGCTGGCCGCGTCGACCGCGACCTGGATGGTCATTGCGCGGGTCAGCACCATGCCGCTCTCCGCATCGAGGATCTCGTATTCGATCTTCAGCCGGTTCTCCCACTCGACGATGCGCGAGCGCACGCGCAGTGCTTGGTTGAACAGCAGCGGCCGCACGTATTTCACCCGCGCATCGACCACCGGCCACAGATAGCCCGATTCGAGCATCTGCGGATAGTCGTAGTCGTAGCGCTTCAGCAACGCACAACGGGCGATCTCGAAGTATTTGAAGTAGTTGCCATGCCAGACCACGTTCATCGGGTCGCAGTCATGGAACGCAGGGGCCAGTTCGATTTCGCCGACCAGTTCGTTGCCTTCATTCACCGACATACAGCTCCCAGCGTTGCGCACGGATCTCCACCAGCAGTTCCCGCAGTTCGCGATCCAGCGCGCGGTCCTCTTCGACCAGGGCGATGCGCTGCCCCAGGTCGGCGTACATGTCGGCCAGACTGCCATGCAGCTGCGCGTTCATGCCAACCCGTTCGCGCAGTGCCAGGCCCTGGCGGGCGGCGATCAGCATGGCCGCTACCACCTGTTCAGTCAGCTCGATGACACGCAGGCAGTCGCGCGCGGCGATGGTGCCCATGCTGACCTTGTCCTGGTTGTGGCATTCGGTGGAGCGCGAGAACACGCTGGCCGGCATGGTCTGCTTCAGTGCCTCGGCCGTCCACGCCGAAACGCTGATCTGCAGGGCCTTCAGACCATGGTTGATCGCCGCGCGTGGACCGGTAGCCGCCGACAGGTTGGCCGGCAGGCCATGGTTGTAGCGGGCATCGACCACCAGCGCCAGCTGCCGGTCGAGCAGGTCGGCGATGTTGGCGACGGTGTTCTTCAACGTGTCCATCGCCAGCGCGATGTGGCCGCCGTAGAAGTGCCCGCCGTGCAGGATGCGCTCGCCGTCGGCATCGATCAGCGGGTTGTCGTTGGCGCTGTTCAGCTCGGTTTCGATCAGCTGGCGCAGGAACGGCAGGCTGTCCTCCAGCACGCCGATCACGTGCGGCGCGCAGCGCAGCGAATAGCGGTCCTGCAGCCGCTGTTCGTTGCGCGGCGGACGCTCGCTGTGCAGGTCGCTGCGCAGGCGCGCGGCAATGCGCGACTGCCCCGGATGCGGCTTGGCGGCGAACAGGGTCTCGTCGAAGTGGTGCGCGTTGCCGTCGCTGGACAGAACGTTGAACGCCGTCAGGCGCGTGGCCATGCGTGCCAGGTAGTCGGCGCGCTGCCAGGCCAGGCAGGCCAGCCCGGTCATGACCGCCGTGCCGTTCATGATCGCCAGGCCTTCCTTCGGCCGCAGCTTCAGCGGGGTCATGCCGATCTTCGCCAGCACCTCGGCAGCCGGCTGCACGCGGCCGTCGTGCAGCACCTCGCGTTCGCCGCACAGCACCGCTGCCACGTACGACAGCGGGGTCAGGTCGCCACTGGCACCCACCGAGCCTTCGGCGGGAATCAACGGCAGCACATCGTGCTGCAGCAGCGTGGCCAGGCCCTCCAGCAACTGCACGCTGACGCCGGACATGCCGCGCACCAGCGAGGCCAGGCGCGCTGCCAGCACGGCGCGGGTCTCGGCCGGGTCCAGGTAACGGCCCAGGCCGCAGCCGTGGTAGGTGTACAGGTGGTGCGGCAATTCGGCGACCAGTGCCGGCGGAATGTTCACCGTGCACGAATCACCGTAGCCGGTGGTCACGCCATAGATCACGCCATCTTCGCGCAGCAGGCGGTCGAGGAAGTCGGCACCACGCTGGATATGGGCGCGGAACGCCGGCACATCGCTCAGCGCGGCCTCGCACTTGCGCTGGGCCAGGGCGACCACGTCTTCGATGGTCAGCGGTGCATCGCCGAAACGGCACACGGGTACGGCGTCAATCGTCATGAGGAGCCTGATCCCAGAAGGGGAAGAAATTGAACCAGTCCAGCGGGGACTGGATGACCTGGAGTTCCAGCCAGCGCGCGAAGCGCTGCGCCTGTTCGGCCAGTGCGGCGTCGCGCGAACCGCGCGGCAGCACCACGCGATCAGCGAATTGTTCGAATGCCACCCGATAGCCATCGCCCTCGTGCAGGCAGGACATGGTGTAGACCGGGCAGGCCAGCGCGGACGCCAGCACATAGGCGCCAATCGGGAATGGCGCACGGTGGCCGAGGAAATCGGCCATCACGCTGCGCCCGCCCTGCACTGGCACGCGGTCACCGACGATGGCGACGAAGCCACCCGAGGCGACTTTGTCGGCCAGCATCATCGCCGTAGCTGGGCCCATCTCGGTCACCTGCACCAGCTCCACCGCGGCCAGCGGATCCAGCCGCTGCAGCAGGCGGTTGAAGCGCTGCGCGTGCGCGGTATGCACCAGCACGGTGATGCGGAACCCTGGTACCTGTTCGGCCAGCACCTGGCACAGTTCCAGGCAGCCGATGTGCGCGGTCAGGATCAAGCCGCCTTCGCGGCGCGCGATCTTGCCCAGCACCAGGTCGCGCTGCAGGCGGATACGCTCGGGCGGATAGCGACCGCCGAGGCCAAGGATCTTGTCCAGCATCGTGTCGGCGAAGCTGAAGAAATGGCGCAGGCTGTCGCGCCGGGTCGGCGCATGGCCCAGCGCACCGGTATGCGCCTGCAACCGCTGCAGATACTGCATCGAGGCCTGACGGCCGACGCGGTTGCCCAGCCAGTGGCAGGCCACCACCGGCCACACGCACAGGCGGAACGGCCAGCGCCCGAACCAGCGGTGCACCCAGCACAGGAACAGCACGCCGGCCACCGATGTCGATTCGCCGATGTCGGCCCAGTGCGGGGCGTGGTGTGCGCGGCGCATCTCAGCCCTGCCCCTGCAACCGGCGCCACAACAGGCGCGGCGCGCGCCAGAGCATGCCGAAGAACAGCCGGGTATGCATGCGACTGATGCGCACGTTGTCGCGCCACACATCGAAATGCGAAACGCCGTCGGCGGGATAGGTCACGCGCGTGGCCAGGTGCTCGACCGGTACCTGGCGCCAGTACAGGCGGACCATCACTTCGGTATCGAAATCCATGCGCCGGCCGATGGTTTCCTCACCCATCAGGCGCAGCACCGGTGGCAGCGGATACACGCGGAATCCACACATGGTGTCGCGCAGGTGCAGCGACAGCGTGTTGATCCACACCCATATGTGGGTAGCGTAGCGGCCATACAGGCGCGCCTTCGGCACGCTGGCATCGTAGGCCGGAATGCCGCAGATCAGAGCGTCCGGGCGCGCGCGTGCGGCATCGATGAAACGCGGCAGGTCGCCGGTGTCGTGCTGGCCGTCGGCATCGATCTGCAGCACGTGGGTGTACCCGCGACGCTGCGCTTCATCGAAGCCGGCCAGCATCGCACCGCCCTTGCCCTGGTTCACGTCCAACCGCAGCAGGTCGACGCCCACCCGCTGTGCCAGTGCCCGCAGCACCAGCGCGCAGGACGCCTGCGAGCCATCGTCGACCAGCAGGCAGGGCAGACCCGCAGCCTGTACGCCATCGACCACCGCGCCGATGGCGTGTTCGTGGTCGTACACGGGAATGACCACCAGCGGCGCGAATGCGCCGCCAGCGCTGGCCGGCTCAATCCGCATCGGCGAAGACCACCCTGCCGCTGGCGTGCACGCCATGCGCGGAGGTGTAGCGGAAGGTCAGCACGCCGCGCTCGGCATCCCACTCCAGTTGCAGGGTCAGCTCGTCGCCGGGGCGGGCCACGCGTTGGAACTTCACCGCATCCATGCGCTGGAACCCGGTCGGCAGCGCGAAGGCCTGGCGACCGAAGCGCACCGCCCAGTCCAGCTGGGCCACGCCGGGCAGGATCGCCGCCTGCGGGAAATGGCCCTGGAACGCGCGCAGCGCGGGGTCCAGCGTCATCCGCAGGGTGGCCACCGCGTCCTCACGACAGGCCCAGACCGGCACCGGCAGCAACGGCTGGAACAACGCGACCAGCGCAGCCTGGGTGACCTTGCCCTGGGCATTGATCGGCAGCGATTCGACCAGGCGCCAGCGGCGCGGCCGGGTGACCGCATCATGGCCCTGGGCCAGCCGCGCGCCCAGCCGCTGGCCCAGCGCACGCCGTGCGCTGTCACCGGCACGTGCCAGTGCCGGATCGGCCGGCACCACCACTGCCGCCAGCTGCTCGCGCTGGCCCTGCAGGACCAGCACGCGCACGTCCTCGACTTCTGGATCCTCGCGCAGTGCGCGCTCCAGGGCGTCCAGCGAAACGCGCCGTTCTTCGATCTTCACGATGCGGTCGGCGCGGCCCAGCAGACGGAAGCGGCCATCGGCCAGCGCGTCCACGCGATCCTGGGTGCGCCACCAGTCCGACGTCTCCAGGTGCGGCGATGCGACTGCCAGGCAGTCCTCCTCGATCCGCCATTGCACGCCCGGCAACGGCTGCCACGGCGGCGCATCGGTGTCCCAACGACGCCAGGCGATGCCACCGGTTTCGCTGCTGCCGTAAACCTCGGTGGGGGCCACGCCCAACCACTGGCGGACCTGGCGCGCGGCGTCCTCCGGCAGCGGGCCGCCCGAAGAGAACACCGCGCGCAGGCGACCGTGCAGGCTGGCCCAGTCGAGCTGCTCGGGCAGGCGCTTGAGATGGGCCGGGGTGGCCACCAGCACCGTATCGGTACCCGCCAGCGCGCCCACCAGGTCTTCGTGGAAGAAACGCCGGGGTTGGATCGCACGGCCCGCAGCCAGCGGCCACAGCACGCGGAACAGCAGGCCATAGATGTGCTGATGGGACACGGTGCCATGCACCTGGGCGCCGTCGAGCTGGGCACCGAAGGCGGCCTGCAGCGCATCGACCTCGCGCGCCAGCTGGTCCAGCCGCTTGCTGATCGCACTGGGCTGGCCGGTACTGCCGGAGGTGAACACGCACAGTGCGCAGGCACGCTCGTCCAACGGCAGCAGCGCCATATCTTCTGCGGCGGCAGCGGCCTGCAACGGCTGGTAATCGGCCGACAGGTCACCTGCAAAACCACTCACCTGCGGCTGCAGCGCCTGCAATGTCGCGGGCAGGTTGTCGGCGGCCAGGAACACCCGCTTGCCGGCATGCCAGGCACCGAACAGCGCCGCAGCGAAGGCTACGGTGTCATCGAAGTAGAGCGCCCAGTCGCGGCCTTCGGCAGCGCTGAAAGCGTCATGCCAGGCCAGCACGCGCAGGCGGAAGGCGATGTGGTCGACGGCGATGCCATCGCAGACACCGACGTCGCGGCCGGGCTGCGCGGTGACCAGCAGGCGATCCAGGGCAATCCAGTCAGCCATGCGCGTGCGCTGCCTTGACCCGACGCCGTACCAGCCATTCGCCCCCGAACAACAATCCCATCATCACGTACGCCAACAATCCGTTGTAGAGCATCCAGACCCGGTCCGACGCATACAGCGCGGTGAGCAGGGCGAGACCACCATTGAGAACGAAAAAGCCGCACCACACCTGGGTGACGCGACGGGTATAGACCACCGCGAATGATGGCAGGTCCGGCTCCTGCAGGCGCGCAAGGCGTTCCACCAGGGGCGGACCGAAGCGCAGGCTGGTGGCGAACACCGTCAACATCACCACGTTCACCAACGCCGGGTACAGCTTCAGCGGCAGGGCCTGGTTGAGCACGGTGGCCAGCCCGGCCAGCAGGCCAGCGCCGGCGGCGGCGGCCCACCACAGGGGTTGCCGGGTGCTCAGCGCGCGCAGCAGGGCCAGCGCGAACAGCAGCAGCGACAGCCAGCGCGGCTCGAAGCGGCCCATCGCCACGTAGACCAGCACCGGATAGGCGAGCGAAATCGCTGCCACCACGACCATGCGTGCCCGTGCCATGGTCGCGGCGTCCGTGCTGCTGTCAGGCAGCGGCCTGACCGGGCAGCAGGCCATGCACGACATCAACGATGTCCTGCACGGTGCGCACGGCCTTGAACGCTTCAGGCTGCAGGTTGCGGCCGAGCAGCGGCTTGAGCTGCACGATCAGGTCCACGGCATCGATGCTGTCGATGTCCAGGTCGTCGTACAGACGCGATTCCGGGCTGATCCGCGCCGGCTCGATCTCGAAGCTGTCGGTCAGGATGCGGACGATGCGCTCGAACAATTCATTCTTGGTCATGGCAGTTCCTGGCGCCTTACGACTGGCGGGCGGCGACGAACTCGCCGAGCGCGCGCACGCTGGAGAAATGGCGACGGGTTTCTTCCGAGTCGGCCGAGAGGCTGACACCGTACTTCTTCTGCAGCGCCAGGCCCAGTTCCAGCGCATCGATCGAGTCCAGGCCGAGGCCTTCGACGAACAGAGGCGCGGTCGGATCGATGTCCTCCGGGGTGATGTCCTCCAGTGAAAGCGAGGAAATGATCAATTCCTTGATCTCGTGCTCAAGTGCTTGCACGGGTCGGATCTCCAGACAGGTCGAAATAACGAGTGAGGTGGTCGGTGACGCGACGGGCCGCCAGGGCATCCCCCCTTGGCGAGTCATCTTCGGCCAGGAACGGCGCGATCGGGATATCTTCGCCGATCTGCAGCCGAACGTGAAAACGACGTGAGGGCACACGATACCACTTCTGGCCCTTGGTCAACGTCGGCGGGGTGCAGGTGATGCGCACCGGGGTGATGTCCAGGCGCCCGCGCACGGCGATGTTGGCGGCGCCGCGCTGCAGTCGCAGCGGCTGCCCGGGCACGCTGCGGGTGCCTTCCGGGAAGATGACCAGGGTGCCGCCGGCGTGCACGGCCGCCGCGCAGTCATCGACCAGGCCAGCGCCGTCGTCATTGGAGATATAGCCCGCTGCACGCACCGGCCCGCGCATGAACGGGTTGCAGGCCACTGCCCGCTTGACCACGCAGTCGGCGTTGGGCAGCAGGGCGATCAGGCAGACCACGTCGATCAGGGTCGGGTGGTTGGCCAGTACCAGCAGGCCGTCGCGCTGCAGGCGTTCGCGCCCCTCGACCTGCAGCGTCATCACCCCCAGCCGGCACATCAGCCACACGTGGCTGGCGAAGGCGCGCTGGACCAGCCGGCGGGCCCGGCGGCGACGCGCCACCGGGTCGCGCATCAGCAGCAGCACCGGAATTACCAGTACGCCCAGCAACAGGCCGCCGACGCCAAACGCGGCGAAGCTGAGGCCGGTGCCGAACACCCGCCAGGCATGATCGAGGCGGCGCAGCGCCTCAGCCACGGCGGCGCCAAGACCAGCGCTGGCCTTGGGTCACGTGCTGCAGCAGCGGATCCCCGGCCAGCAGGAAACGGTGCAGGTCCAGCGCATGCGGCAGCAGGCCGGCTGCGGTCGGAGCGGCGGCGTCGGCAACCTGCCAGGACAGCGAAAGATCGGTGCCACCGGCCGCGCCGACGGGTGCCAGACGCCAGCACCAGGCAAAGAACGGGTCGGGTTCGTCGGCGAATTCGGCGTAAACGTCGGGCAATGGGGACTCATAGACCACGATGCGGACTTCACTCGCACCGTCGCCGAGCAGGCCGACGGCCTCCAGGCACGCCGCTTCCACCGTCGACTGGCCAGCGGACAGCGCCAGGTAGTTGCCGCGGTGGCCGCGGGCGATCGAATACAGCGCAGCGATCGCGTTGTGCACCGACAGGCCGAAGCCGGTGGGCGACAGCGGCTGATCGGCCACCAGCGAGCCCAGCAGATCCATCGACCGGGCGACATCGCCATGGCGGCTGGCGAACACCAGCGGCACCTGGCTGTCAGCGCCCTGCCCGCCCTCGCACCAGCACGCGGCCTGGATCGCCATGCGGCCCAGGCGCTCGATACGACGACGCTGCATGGCCGGAATCTCGGCCAGGGCCGGCGTGTCCTCGCCCTGCGGCAGGAACGGCGACCCGGCCCAGCCCGTCCATTGGCTACGCTCGGTCAGCCCAGGCGCCCAGGCGGCCCAGTCGACAACGGAAAATTCGATCATTACCGGTGATGTTTCGATGGGCGAACGAGAGTCTCGAGCCATTACGGCGACACGCGGCTGCCCCCCATTCCTGCAGCCATGCATCCGTCCAGGACGTCGCCGGCTGCCCCCCTGGCTGCCGGAAAGGAGCGCACGCTAGCACGTCCGACACAGGGATGACATGTTTCACAAAGCACAACGGGGAACGGTCAGCGACCGCCCCCCGTGTGGAGTGATCCAACAATCGGTCTCAGTGATAGCCGGCGTCGGCACGCACCTTGCCGCGGAACACCCGGTAGGACCAGGCGGTGTAACCCAGGATCACCGGCAGCAGCACCACCAGCCCGACCAGGGTGAAGCCCAGCGACGAGGCCGGCGCGGCGGCCTGCCACAGCGTCATCGACGGCGGCAGCAGGTAGGGCCACATGCCCAGCACCAGGCCGGCGAAACCGAGCACGAACAGGGCAAGGCTGAGCAGGAACGGCGGCAGGTCGCGGCGCGGATGGGTGGCGCTACGCCACAGCGCGGCGGCCACCGCCAGGGTCAGCAACGGCACCGGCGACAACCACCAGAAATTGCCGTCACTGAACCAGCGGTCCATCAGTCGCGACTGCAGGAACGGCAACCAGCTGCTGACCAGGCCCATCGCCGCGATCACCGCCACCACCAGCGGGCGGGTCATCTGCCGGGCCAGCGCCTGCACGCGACCTTCGGTCTTCAGGATCAGCCAGGTGCTGCCCAGCAGGGCGTAGCCGGCCACCAGCGCCGCACCGGTCAGCATCGCGAACGGGCTGAACCAGCCGAACGCGCCACCCTGGTACACGCCATCGACCAGCGGCAGGCCCTGCACCAGCGTGCCGAGGATCACGCCCTGGGCGAAGGTGGCCAGCAACGAACCGAGGCCGAACGCCACGCTCCACAGTCGCCGCGAACGGTGCGCCTTGAAACGGAACTCGAAGGCCACGCCACGGAACACCAGCGCCACCACCAGCAGCAGCACCGGCAGGTACAGCGTCGACAGCAGCACCGCGTAGGCCTTCGGGAACGCCGCCATCAAACCGGCGCCACCGAGCACCAGCCAGGTCTCGTTGCCGTCCCAGATCGGCGCTGCGGTGTTCATCATCAGGTCCAGCTGTTCCTCGTCCTCGGCGAACGGAGCGAGGATGCCGATGCCCAGCACGAAGCCATCCAGCACCACATACATCAGCACGCCGAAGCCGATCACCGCGAACCATGCCACCGGCAGCCAGGTCATCAGCTCCATGTCAGCGCTCCTCCAGCGGTTCGTCGGCAGCCGACAGCGGCCGCGCCGGGGTGTGGCTGCCATGGTCCAGCGACGGCCCCGCGTCGTACGGCTGCGGGCCATGGCGCAGGATCTTCACCAGGTACCAGATGCCCCAGCCGAATACGAACGCATAGCCGATCACGTACACCGTCAGCGACAGCGCGGTCATCCACGCGCTCTGCGGGCCGACCGCATCGGCGGTGCGCAGCACGCCGTAGACCACCCACGGCTGCCGTCCCATCTCGGTGACGAACCAGCCCGATATCAGCGCGATGAAGCCGCTGGGCAGCATCCAGTTCCAGCCGCGCAGCAGCCACGGCGAATCCAGCAGCTTCTTCCGCCACAGCTGGATGGCCGACACCCAGGCCATCACCAGCATCAGCGTGCCCAGCCCGACCATGATGCGGAAGGCGAAGAACACCGGCGTCACCGGCGGCCGTTCGCTGGCCGGCACCGAGGTCAGCGGATCGAAGGTGCCGTCCAGGCTGTGGGTGAGGATCACGCTGCCGAGCTTCGGGATGGCCACTTCGAAGTCGTTGCGCTCTTCCTTCTCGTTGGGCAGCGCGAACACCACCAGCGGCACGCCCTCGCCCTCCTTGGTCTCATGCCAGTGCGCTTCCATCGCCGCGATCTTCATCGGCTGGTGCTTGAGCGTGTTCAGGCCATGCATGTCGCCGACGAAGATCTGCAGCGGCACAGTCAGCGCAGCGAACGCGACGGCGGCGATCAACATGCGTCGGCCCGCTTCCACGTGCTGGCCGCGACGCAGGTACCAGGCACCCACGCCACCGATCACGAAACAGGTGGTGATGAACGAACCCAGCGCCATGTGCGCCAACCGGTACGGGAACGACGGGTTGAACACCACCTGCCACCAGTCGACGGGATGGACAATGCCGTTGACCATCTCGTAACCGGCCGGCGTATGCAGCCAGCTGTTGGACGACAGGATCCAGAAGGTGGAGAACAGCGTGCCCAGCGCTACCATGCAGGTGGACAGGAAATGCAGGCGCGGCGACACCCGGCCCCAGCCGAACATCATCACGCCGAGGAAGCTGGCTTCCAGGAAGAACGCGGTCAGTACTTCGTAGGTCAGCAGCGGGCCGATGACCGTACCGGCCACCTCGCTGAGCCGCGGCCAGTTGGTGCCGAACTGGAAGGCCATGACGATGCCGCTGACCACGCCCATGCCGAAGGACACCGCGAAGATCTTCTGCCAGAAGAAGTACAGCTCGCGCCATACCGGCAGTTTCGTGCGCAGCCAGCGCCATTCGATGAAGGCCAGCCAGCTCGCCGTGCCGATGGTGAAGGCCGGGAACAGTACGTGGAAACTGATGACGAATCCGAACTGGATCCGCGACAACAACAACGCGTCCAAGGGACGCCTCCTGCCGGGTACGGGTGGGATACCGGACCACTTTAGGAGGAATTGGTTAAGGTGGGATGCGACCGGGTGACGCGCTGCTTCACTTTGTCGCAGATGGAGGGAGGTTCACGGATGAACGGGTCAGAATGGCTTCAACAATGCCAAGGGCTCCTCCCGTACGGTTCGCCATGCGCTGGGCAGCAGGGCAGCAAGGCTGGCCGCCATCACCAGCATGAAGGCCACCAGCCCCGCCAGCCACGGCGATGACGCAACCTCATCCTGCGGCGACCAGAGCAGGTGCAGCGAACAGGCACCGAGCACGGCGCCGGGAACCGTGAAGATGCCGACTTCGAAGATGATCTCGGCGAGGATCACCGATCCCCGCGCACCCAACGTTCGCCGGATGCCGATGGAACGCCGCCTACGCTCCAGCCATGCGCCGACCACGCCGTACACGCCGGCCATCAGCACACCCAGCACCACCGCGGCCATGAATGCGAGCATGGACGTCGTGAAGCGATCCGCCCGCAGGTAGGCGTCGCGATACCCCGCCAGCGTGTCAACGCCTGTCGGAATGACGACGCGATAGGGGCGCTGCAACGCCTCGACGGTGCGATCAAGCAGCACGCGATCCACCTCCGAGTGGGATCGGGTCAGGTAATAGCGGCTCGTGCCAGAGGGGAAGCCGGGAAACAGCGCCCACTGCGAATCCCGATCATTTCCGCCTGGCGCGGGCCCGACGATGGACGAGAACACGCCAACGATCACTCTGCTGCTACCCGGCCCAAAGTACAGCTGACGACCTACTGCGCTCTCCACGCCAAAAAGATGATCGGCCAGCGCCTCGCTGATCAACACAACAGGCGCGCTGTCGCTCGCCTCATGATCTGCCGGCAAACGCCCCATCACGATCCGTGCCCCCAGCATCGTCAGCAAGCCAGGGCTGGCGGTCACCACGGGAATGCGATCACAGCCTGCCACGTCACTGCTGCCGGCCGCCATAGCGTGTGCCATGGCCGCATCGCTGGTGCATGCGCCGTAGTGATGGGCCCTGCCCCCGAACGGAACCGAGTCGCTGGCGACGGCCTGCCGGACGCCGGGAAACTGGATCGTGGAAAGGTCTGATCGCACCATCGAAGGTGCCGCCCCCTCTTCGATGTCGGAGACGCGGATGACACCGATCGTCTCCGCACCCTCGATGCCCCGCGTGTTCAATCGTGAGAAACCGCCTACTGCAGATTGCAGGGCAAAGGCGCAGGCCAGGCTGGCAAGTGCGGCTTGCACGAACAGCAGCGACGCGCGGCCCAGGTGGCTACGTACTTCCCGCATTGAATCCAGCATCTCAGGCCGCTCCCTTTGCGAACAGACGCGACAGCGATCCGCTCCGGCAGATTTCCAGCGCGGGAATGAACGCGCAGAGCAGCGCCGTCGCGAATCCAACCCCGGCTGCGTTCAGTACGGATGTCGCGTCCAGCGTAGTAATTGCTGACGGGAGTACCTGCCCTGCCGCCACCAGCAACATGCCCACCGCATACGTAGTGGCCGCCAATGCGGCGCTGGCAAATCCTGACGATGCGGATTCCCACATGAGCTGGGCAAAGACATCCCGCCGCCGGGCACCCAGCGCGCGACGTATCGCAAGCTCGCGGCGACGCGCCCCCAGGCTGAATCCCAGCAGCGCAGCCGCATTGACGATGCAGACCACCAGCAAAAGCAGGGCCAGTCGAAGCTGGGTCCGGGTGCGCTCGGGAACCAATCCCTGCCGATCCAACCACGCCATCAGCGGCCAGAGACCGACCTGATCGCTACCCGGGTCGATCTGCAGATCCCGAGTCTGCGCATACGCGTTCAGCATCGCGCGGTATCCAGATACGTCATCCACTGTCGGCAACCATGCCCACAGTTGCAGCCAGGACGCCTGGGAACCGGCAAGCTCCACTCCCTCCCCACCGCCCCAGACCGTCACGCCATCGACCACGGTCAGCCCGTCCGCAATCGCAGTTTCAACCGGCAGATAGATCTGGTCGGCTTCTACGAAGGGACGGCGGGTCACGTCTCCTTGGAACATCGGAACCGGATGCCAATCCTCCGCCACGCCGACAACCGTGTACGTGTGCCCGCTCAGCTCCAGCGGATGGCCGATGCATCCCGCCGGGCACTCGACCGCTGCGAGCGCCCGTGAGAGCACAGCGATCCGGCTTCCAGCCCGCCCTTCCTCCGCCGTCCATGATCGCCCTTGGACCAAGGTGATCCCAAGCACGCTGAAAACACCTGATGTTGCGTATCTTGCACGCAGCCGAGCACTTGATTGCCCGGGCTTCAGGAGAGTCACGGCGCCCCCGGCCATGGCCGCCTGATTCCAGGCACGCCCCTGGTCCAGCAGGGCTTTGGCATCAGGCCAGGACAACCCTTGGCCGGGATCAGGCGCCGCCACGTGCTGCGCGCTCGGCCGCACATCCAGGTGTGGACGGAAGAGCGCCTCGCTGCGTCCCGGAGCGGGATCGGACGATGCCTGCAGAACAATGGACAGCATCACCATGGCAGTTCCCACGCCCGCGCCGAGCATGAGAGCGATGGCAATGTGCGTCCCGATGCGCTGCCGGAAGCGCTTAAGCGAAAGAGAAAGGTAGTAGAGCGTCATGGCGCATCCCGGGTAGGCAGATTCCTGGATCGATGCATGCCACACGTCGCCCAGCGGGCGGTGACAACGCACGACCAAGACTTCGCCAGCGCAGGCGCAGACATCAAGAGCCGCACCACGTACTGCAACTTTCCTTATCCCGATACCAGCGGACCCGAAGCGACACCGAAATCCCGCCCGGTCAGGCAGGCCGGGAGCCCCGCAGCCCGCACAACCCGCCTTTGCTTCACCCACGTAGTGCCGATTGCGCCTTTCGGCCCGACCGGGTCAGCGTGCAGAACACGCGGAATGCGTCCAACACATCACCGCGTCCCGTCAATGCCAGAAGTACCAGACGCCCCCGACCACAAGCGCCCCCAGCAGCAGCACCTGCACCACCACATAGCCCACACTGCTATCGCGCGTCTCCGTCTTCAGCCGCTTCTGCAGCGCCCCACTCACATCCGGTGTTTCTTCTTGATGTGACTGCTCACGCAACGCCTGTGCCAGCGCGCGCTCTTCCGCATCGCGGGAATCGGTCGGTATGTTCACAACAGTTCTCCGGCGGTGGCATGCCGCACCAGATCCTGCTTCAGGACCTGACGCGCACGGTACAGGTGGCTTTTGATGGTACCCCGCGCCAACCCGGTCACCTGTTCAATCTCGGCCAGATCGAAATCCTCCAGATAGTGCAGGCCGACGATCAGCCGCTGCGGCGCACTCAATCGTTCCAGCGCCGCGCCAAGGTGGCGGCCGGCCTGCAATGCCTCGCTGAATTCGGCCGGGCCGGGGCCCTCGTCACCAACCCCCAGTTCCTCCGGTGCTTGCGCCGCCACCATCCACTGCGTTTCCAGTCGCCTTCGCCGCAGGTACTGCAGCGCGGTGGTGTAGGCCACGCGCGAAATCCAGGTGCGCAGCGAGGACTCGAAACGGAACCGGTGCAGCTGGCGGAATACCGCCAGGAACGTTTCCTGCAGCAGGTCGGCCATCTGGTCGCGGTCGCCGACCATGCGGCCGATCACATGCGCGCAGGTGCGCTGGTGTGTTTCCACCAGTTGCGCGAAGGCCGGCTGCGAGCCGTCGATGATGGCGCGCACCAGCGCCTGGTCCGCATCCAACGGCTCGGCGGGTGTGGTCGCCGCCGCCGCATCCTGACGCCCCCGCAATGCAGCCAGCGCTCCCCTGAGCAGGCTCATGCGTGTGGCTTCCCCTGTGCCCCCAGCATGCGCCGGCTCAGCCCTTGCGCACTGCGGGGCGGGTGAAGTGCCAGGCCAGCAGCTGGCCCAGGCCCGCGCTGCCGACCATCGCGGCGGCGGCGCCGAACGTCAGATCGCGTGCACCGATGGCCTCCAGCAGCGCCATGGCCAGTGCCAGGCAGACCAGGCTGATGCCCCAGCGCAGCGCGCCCTGGCGGCGGCGCTCCTCTTCCAGCAGCGCCAGCGAGCGGATCACCTCTTCCGGCACGTGCGGCGCCACCAGCTTGCCGCGCGCACGCGCATCGGCGATGGCATGGATCGCATAGGCGGTGCAGATGAAGAGGGTGATCGGGATGAGTTCCTGCATGGTCGTGCTCCTGTCCGGTGAATGATGCGGGTTCAGGAGATTGGATGCGCACGGCCGGCAGCCGGTTGCACTAAGCGTCATCGGCTTCGGGCGCCGGCGGTTCGTCCGGGAAATAGGTTTCCAGCTGGAAGCCCACGCGCAGGTCCGCCATCAGTCGTACAAGATCGTCATCCAGCTCGAAGCCGGCCCACGCGCGCTTCCCGAAGATGCCGATCCGCAGGCCGATCTCCGCCCCTTCCTGATTCAACGCCTGAATCACCTGGGCACGTGCCTGCAGCGTCTCCACGACTTGCGGCCACGCGTCCATCAACCAGCCGTCCTTGCCCTTCGGCAGCTGGAACAGCACCCAGGTAAACGCGTGCACACGGATCAGACTGCCATCCTTGCGACGCAGATCGGTCCCCACATCGCGGAAGAACTCGCGCTCCATTCCGAAGCGGGCTGAGATATCGGCGCTGGCCGCGGACGGGTGCTTGACCCCCAGGGAGATGGTGTAGTCGTAGCGGTACATATCGGTTCCTTCCGAATTGAACCCCCATCATGCGCCAGGCCGGACCCTGCCATGCCCTTTGCCCAAGCGGTCTACATGACCTGTGGCCCCCTCCCCCAGCCCTTGCGGCTGCTACGCTTGCCCGGTTTCCTCTTCTGGTGCTGTCCGCCCATGTCCCGAGTGCTGCCCCTGTCCCTCCTGCTGTCTGCCGTGCTGGCCGCTCCGGCCGCCCAGGCCGCGCCGACGCCGATTACCATCGAACAGGCCATGGCCGACCCGGACTGGATCGGTCCGCCGGTGGAGAAGGCCTGGTGGTCGTGGAACAGCCAGCAGGTGGAGTACCAGCTCAAGCGCAACGGCAGCCCGGTGCGCGACACCTTCCGCCAGCCGGTGGCCGGTGGCGTGGCCGCACAGGTGGCCGATGACCAGCGTGGCAGCCTGGACGTGGCCGATCCGGTGTACGACCGCAGCCGCACCCGCAGCGCCTTCGTGCGCAACGGCGACGTGTTTGTCCGCGATCTGCGCAGCGGTGCGCTGACCCAGCTGACCCGCAGCAACGAACGCGCCGCCGGCGTGAACTTCGCCGCCGACAACGGGGTGATCTGGCGCGTCGGCCAGAACTGGTTCCACTGGACCGCCGGCAGCGGCGTGCAGCAGGTGGCCAGCCTGAAGGCCGACAAGGATCCGAGCACGCCGCCGAAGGCCGACGTGCTGCGCGACCAGCAGCTGCGCACCCTGGAAACCCTGCGCCGCGACCGCGAACAGCGCGAGGCACTGAAGGACCAGGACCAGCGCTGGCGCCAGGCCGACCCGACCCGCGCACCGGGCCCCGTGTTCCTGGGCGCCGACGTGGAGATCGTCGACAGCGTGCTGTCGCCGGACCTGGGCCACCTGATCGTAACCACCAAGCCGAAGGACTTCGATGACGGTCGTGGCGGCAAGATGCCGCTGTACGTGACCGAGTCGGGCTACGAGGAAACCGAGGACACCCGCACCCGCGTCGGCCGCAACGGCTTCGAGCCGCACACCCTGTGGTTCGTGGATGTACGCAGCGGCAAGGCCGAGAAGCTGTCGCTGTCCAGCCTGCCGGGCATCGGCACCGATCCGCTGGCCGAGCTGCGCCGCAAGGCCGGCAAGGACGCGCTGAAGGGCGACCGCAGCGTGCAGGTGATGAGCGATTTCATGGGCGGTGGCATCCGCTGGAGCGCCGATGGCCAGCAGGCCGCGGTGATGCTGCGCGCCAACGACAACAAGGACCGCTGGATCGTCAGCGTTGCCGCTGCCGACGGCCGCGTGCAGAACCGCCACCGGCTGACCGACAACGGCTGGATCAACTGGGGCTTCAACGATTTCGGCTGGATGGCCGATGGCCGCACGCTGTGGCTGCTGTCCGAAGAATCCGGCTTCTCGCACCTGTACACCCAGGCCGGTGGCGGCAAGCCGCAGGCGCTGACCAGCGGCAAGTGGGAAACCTCGGCGCCGGTGCTGTCAGCCGATGGCAAGGGCTTCTACTTCCTGTGCAACCAGCAGGCCCCGCATGACTACGAAGTCTGCGCGGTCGACACCGCTGCCCGCCAGGTGCGCGAGCTGACCAGCCTCAACGGCGTGGAAGACTTCTCGCTGTCGCCGGACGGCCAGCAGCTGCTGGTGCGCTATTCCGGCGCCTACCTGCCGGCGCAGCTGGCCGTGGTACCGAGCACCGGCGCAGGCCAGGCCCGCGTGCTGACCGACACCCGCACTGCCGAGTTCAAGGCGCGCGAGTGGATCCAGCCGAAGCTGGTGGCGGTGCCGTCCAAGCATGGCGCCGGCGTGGTCTGGGCCAAGTACTACGAGCCGGCGAACAAGGAACCCGGCAGGAAGTACCCGATCGTGATGTTCGTGCACGGTGCCGGCTACCTGCAGAACGTGCACCAGCGCTACCCGGCCTACTTCCGCGAGCAGATGTTCCACAACCTGCTGGTGCAGAAGGGCTACATCGTGCTGGACATGGATTACCGCGGCAGCGAGGGCTACGGCCGCGACTGGCGCACGGCGATCTACCGCAACATGGGCCACCCGGAACTGGAAGATTACAAGGACGGCCTGGACTGGCTGGTCGACACCCAGCAGGGTGACCGCGACCACGCCGGCATCTACGGCGGTTCCTACGGCGGCTTCATGACCTTCATGGCTCTGTTCCGCTCGCCGGGTACGTTCAAGGCCGGTGCTGCACTGCGCCCGGTGGTCGACTGGCACCAGTACAACCACGGCTACACCAGCAACATCCTCAACACCCCGGACATCGATCCGGAGGCGTACCGCGTGTCGTCGCCGATCGAGTACGCACAGAACCTGCAGGACAACCTGCTGATTGCCCACGGCATGATGGACGACAACGTGTTCTTCCAGGATTCGGTGAACCTGACCCAGCGCCTGATCGAGCTGCACAAGGACAACTGGTCGATCGCGCCGTACCCGCTGGAGCGCCACGGCTACGTCCGCGCCGATTCCTGGCTGGACCAGTACAAGCGCATCCTCAAGCTGTTCGAGCAGAACCTGAAGTGAGTGCTGCCGCGGCCACGATCCACATCGTGGCCGCGGTCATCCTCGATGATCGCGGCCGGGCGCTGGTGGTGCGCAAGCACGGCGCAAGCCGCTTCATCCAGCCGGGCGGCAAGCCCGAACCCGGCGAAGCGCCGCTGCAGGCGCTGGCCCGCGAGCTGGACGAGGAGCTGGGGGTGCAGCTGCATGCCGATGCCGCCATCGCATTGGGCACGTTCGAGGACTGGGCTGTGAATGAACCCGGCCACCGCGTGCAGGCACAGGCATGGTGGGTGCGGGTGGAGGGCACGCCGCAGGCATGCGCCGAGATCGCCGAACTGGCCTGGGTACCGCTGCGGCCGCCGCACAGCCAGCCCTTGGCACCCTTGAGCGAACACCATATCCTGCCGGCGGTCGCTGCCCTGGCGACGGCCCGCTGACGAGGCGGGCATCGCTCAGCCGGACAACGGATGTCAGCCTCGATTCCCCCGATCCCCGCACCCACCCCACCCCCACCCAACAACTGGGTCGGCGCGGTGGCGCAGGGCTCGTTCTGGCTGTGCCTGCTGGTCACGCTCTACTTCCTCGCGCAGTCGCTGATGGCGGCGGCAGTGTCCCGCACCGAGTTCTGGACGACGCTGGTGACACTGGCGTGGGAACAGCAGCTCGACGGCAGCCTGTGGTGGATGCTGAAACACCCGGCAGCCACCTCGCTGCTTGTTGCCCTGCTCTGCCTGGTCTCGACCCTCGCCAGCTGGGGCATGTGGCGCGGGCGTCGATGGGGGCTGTGGGCCTATGTGTGGATGCTGGGCCTGAGTGCACTGGCCAACTTCGTGATCGCCTGGTGGCTGGACCGCCTGCTGCTGGTGTTCATCGCGCTGCTCGCCAGCGATCCGCTGGCGCAGCATGAGCTGCAGGTGCAGCGCGTGCTGTTCACCCTGACACTGGTCGGCACTTCGGTGCTGTTCGCAGGTCTGCAGGGCTGGCTGGGCTGGCGCCTGCTGCGGCCGGACATCCGCGCGCGCTTCCACTGAGCCCCATCCCTTTCCCGCACGACAAGGACCGTCGCATGCGCTTGCTGACTCTTTTTCCCGCATTGCTGCTGTTGGCCGCGCTGCCTGCTGCCGCCGACGGGTTGCGCTGTGGCGAGTACCGCAGCGCCGATGGCGGCATGGCGCTCGTGTTCACCACCCCCAGCACCGGCTATCGCCACAACGACATCGGTGAGCCGGAGCCCCTGTGGGTCGATCGCAGTGCGGCCCAGACCCGATTGGTCATGCTCGACGATGGTGTGGCGCAACCGATCCGGATCCGTGCCGATGGGCAGCGCATCGAGGACGACGTCGTGGTCTACACCCTGCGCCAATCCCGGGCCTGCGCCGCCGAGCCCAAGGCGATTGCCGGCAGCTGCCGCGCCGCCGGCAGCCACTGCATTGCACAGCTGCCCACGGCCTCACCCGGCCAGGCCCAGCGCGCCTGCAACGAAGGCGTTGGTGCGGGCTGCTCGACGCTGCTGCGACAGCTGCGCGATGGCAGCGCCACGGCAGCAACCGCCGGCACCGGCGACACCCGCTTCGAGCGCCCTCCTGCGTGCCGCGAGCAGACGCCGGGGCATGACCCGCTGACCTGCGAGGCACAGACGGACGATGCGCTGGCTGACGCCATGCAGCGGGTGGGTGAACGTCTGCAGCAGGAAGACGAAGACACGCTGGATTCCCCCCTTCCGGCCGGCGCACGCGATCGCCTGCAGCAGCTGTGCCTGCAGCACCGCAGTGGCCGCTTCTGCGTGGAAGTGGCTGCACAGCAGTTGGATGCACTGGAACCTGCGTTGGCGGTGCAGGCCCTGCAGGTGGTCTGCGATGCAGGCCGCATCAGTGCCTGCGAACGTACTGCACCGTTGCATGAACTCGGCGCCGACCTGCGCCTGGTCCCGGCCCGGCAGGTGCCGTGCGGCCGCTATCAGGCCGACGGTGGCGTGATCGACGTGCTCGACTTCGGCGATGGCACGCTCGCACGCCTGCACGACGGCGCCGTCCACCTGCAGCAGGGCGGGGAAACCCTTGTGCTGCGCCAGCTCGGCAACGGCGATCTGCTCGGCATGGACGCCCAGACTGGCTACCAGCGTTACCAGCCACAAGGGGGCACGGTGCGGTGCAGGCCGCCAACCGGCGGCGCGGGGCAGCCCCTGCGGTAAAGTACGCGCCATGAACGAATTCGAGCGCGTGCGCGCCTACCTCACCGACCTGCAGGACCGCATCTGTGCGGCGATCGAGGCCGTCGATGGCCAGGCCCGCTTCCAGGAAGACCTGTGGCAGCGTGCCGAGGGCGGTGGCGGGCGCACCCGCGTGCTGCGCGATGGCGCCGTGTTCGAGCAGGCCGGCATCGGCTTTTCCGATGTGTCTGGCAGCCGCCTGCCGCCGTCGGCCTCGGCCAACCGCCCGGAGCTGGCTGGCGCCTCCTGGCGCGCCACCGGCGTGTCGCTGGTGTTCCACCCGCTCAATCCCTACGTGCCCACCACCCATGCCAACGTGCGCTTCTTCCAGGCGCAGCGCGATGGGGAAGTGGTGGCCAGCTGGTTCGGCGGCGGCTTCGACCTGACCCCGTTCTACCCGTTCGACGAGGACGTGCAGCACTGGCATCGGGTGGCACGCGATCTCTGCGCGCCGTTCGGTGAAGAGCGCCATGCCGCGCACAAGCGCTGGTGCGATGAGTATTTCTTCCTGCGCCACCGCAACGAAACTCGTGGCGTTGGCGGGTTGTTCTTCGACGACCTGCATGGCGATTTCGAGCGCGATTTCGATTACCTGCGCGCAGTCGGCGATGGCTTCCTCGATGCGTATCTGCCGATCGTGCAGCGGCGCAAGGACACGCCGTACGGCGAACGCGAGCGCGAATTCCAGCTGTACCGCCGTGGCCGCTACGTGGAGTTCAACCTGGTCTACGACCGCGGCACGCTGTTCGGCCTGCAGAGCGGCGGCCGCAGCGAGAGCATCCTGATGAGCCTGCCGCCGCGGGTGCGCTGGGAATATGGCTTCACTCCGGAAGCAGGCAGCGCGGAGGCGCGCCTGGCCGACTACCTGGTGCCGCGCGACTGGGTGTGATGTGTGGGTTCTTGCAGGCATCGAGCCTGCTCGACATCCACCACCGCGCTTACCCGTCCTTGCGGCGGGGAATGATGGTGATGTGGCCGTTGGTTTCCAGCAGTGCCAGTTCCACCTCTTCCACACCGATGCAGCTCTGCTGGCGCATGGCGACATCAAAATCGGCGCGACTGACCAGCTCACGTCGCAGCACCCTGTCGAAGAGCTTGCCGTTGCGTGCGATCACCACCGGTTCGCCCTCGATCAGCCGTTCCATGCGGTGGCTGCGGGCGGTGATCCAGCCCACGCCATAGTTCAGCAGGATCAGTGTGGCAGCCAACAGCAGGCCGCCGCCCAGGGAAGTATCGGTGCCCAGCAGCGCGTTCTGCACCGCGTTGCCGAGCAACACGATCAGCAGCACATCGAACGGCGTGATCTGTCCCAGGGCGCGCTTGCCACTGAGCCGGACCATGCCCAATACGACCGCGTAGACCACCACCGCGCGCAGGATGAACTCCCACCACGGCATTGCCAGGGCGAACAGATCGGGCATTGCGGGTTCCCCTGCTGAGCGATGGCCCAGCGTGGCGCAGCAGCGCATAAATAAAAAGCCCCGCTGACCAGGGGGAGGTCAACGGGGCCGGGGAACGGGCGCTTGGGGAGGAGCCCCCGTTCCGAGATCTGCTCCAGGGGATGGGAGAGATCCATAACAGGCGTTGCGCCTGTTGGGAGTAATAGAAGCACTCCGAACACTAATGGTTCGTGAAGGGGCCCAATTTAATAAGCCACCACCACCGAAACATTCATGTTCGAGTCAGGAACATCACGCAAATGAACGAATTCACGGCGTTTTCGGCCTGAATGCGACTCAGTGCGCCTCATCCCAGTTGCTGCCCGTACCCGTATCAACGACCAACGGCACCCGCAATTGTGCAGCTTGCGACATGTGCTGCACCACATTGCTGCGCAGCTCTTCAATGAACCCGGTCTCGGCTTCGAATACCAGTTCATCGTGCACCTGCAGGATCATCCGCGCCGGAGCGCCGCTGTCGCGCAGCCACTGGTCCACCGCAACCATGGCGCGCTTGATGATGTCGGCGGCCGTGCCCTGCATCGGCGCATTGATCGCCGCACGTTCAGCGCCGGCACGCAGGCCCTGGTTACGTGCATGAATGTCGTTCAGGTACAGGCGGCGGCCGAACAGGGTCTCCACGTAGCCCTGCTCCCGGGCCTGCTCTCGCATGCGCTCCATGAAGTCGCGCACGCCCGGATAGCGGCTGAAGTACAGCGCCACGTAGTCCTGCGCCTGGCCTCGGTCGATGCCGAGGTTGCGGGCCAGCCCGAACGCGCTCATGCCGTACATCAGGCCGAAGTTGATCGCCTTGGCCGCGCGACGCTCGTTGCTGGTCACTTCTTCCAGGGTGCGGCCGAACACCTCGGCGGCAGTGGCACGGTGCACATCGGCGCCCTGCTCGAAGGCGCGCACCAGGCCTGGGTCTCCGGACAGGTGGGCCATGATCCGCAGCTCGATCTGCGAGTAATCGGCCGCCAGCAGCTGGAATCCTTCCGGGGCGATGAATGCGCGGCGGATGCGGCGACCATCCTCGGTGCGGATCGGGATGTTCTGCAGGTTCGGATCGGACGAGGACAGGCGGCCGGTGGCAGCGCCCGACTGGTGGTAGCTGGTATGCACCCGGCCGGTGTCCGGGTTGACCATCTCGGGCAGCTTGTCGGTGTAGGTGCTGCGCAGCTTGGCCAGGCCGCGGTAGTCGAGGATCACCCGCGGCAGCTCGTGCTGCTCGGCAATCGCCTCCAGCGCCTCTTCATTGGTACTGGGCTGGCCCTTGGGGGTCTTCACCACCGCCGGCAGCTTCAACTCGTCAAACAGCACCGCCTGCAGCTGCTTGGGCGAATCCAGGTTGAAGCTGCGCCCGGCCAGTTCGGTGGCCTTCTGCTGCGCGGCCAGCATGCGCGAGGACAGGTCCTGGCTCTGCCGGCGCAGTTCGTCGGTGTCGATCCGCACGCCATTGGCCTCGATGCTGGCCAGCACCGGCACCAGCGGCATCTCGATGCTGCGGTACACGCTCTCCAGGGTCGGTTCGGCCAGCAGCTGCGGCTGCAGCGCGTGGTGCAGGCGCAGGGTGATGTCGGCGTCTTCGGCGGCGTAGCGGCTCGCCTCGTCGATGCCCACCTGCGAGAACGAGATCTGCTTGGCGCCCTTGCCTGCCACCTCCTCGAACTTGATGGTGTTGTAGCCCAGGTAACGCAGGGCCAACGAATCCATGTCGTGACGGGTGGCGGTGGAATTGAGCACGAAGCTCTCAAGCATCGTGTCGTCGTGGTAGCCCTGCACGTCCACGCCATGGCGGCGCAGTACGTGCAGGTCGTACTTGCCATGCTGGCCCAGCTTCTTCTTCGCCGGATCCTGCAGCACCGGCCGCAGCGCATCGAGCACCTGCGCCAGCGGCAGCTGTGCCGGCGCGCCCGGATAGTCATGGCCGACCGGGATGTAAGCGGCCTTGCCCGGCTCCACCGCCAGGCTGATGCCTACCAGCCGCGCGCGCATCGCATCCAGCGCATCGGTCTCGGTATCGAAGCTGATCAGATCGGCCTGCTGCACCCGCGCCACCCAGGCCTGCAACTGCTCGGCGGTCAGCACGGTCTCGTACTCGCCGGGCGCCGACAGCGCCGGATCGAGCTCGCCCGCCGGCGGCGCTTCGGCGCTGCCACGGGCGAAACCGGCCGCGGTGCCACGCAGGCTCGGGGTGGCCTCGCTGACCTGCGCTGGTGCTGCAATCGGACCGCCCAGCTCCTTCAATGCCTGGGTGAAGCCGTAACGCAGGTACAGCTCGCCCAGCGTGGGCACATCCGGGTCACGCAGGGCCAGCGTGGTCGGGCTGGCGTCCAAGGCAACGTCGGTGCGGATGGTCACCAGTTCCTTGTTCAGCGGCAGGCGATCCAGCGCGGCGCGCAGGTTCTCGCCGATCTTGCCCTTCATGGTCGGCGCGGCCGCGATCACCCCGTCCAGATCCTGGTATTCGGCCAGCCACTTGGCGGCCGTCTTCGGACCGCACTTCTCCACCCCGGGCACGTTGTCCACGGTGTCGCCCATCAGCGCCAGCAGGTCGATGATCTGGTCGGCACGCACGCCGAACTTGTCCATCACCGCTGCATCCGAATCCATGCGGCTGCCGGTCATGGTGTTGACCAGTTCGATGCCCGGTCGGACCAGCTGGGCGAAATCCTTGTCGCCGGTCGAGATGGTGACCTTCAGGTCCTGGGCCACGCCCTGCAGGGCGAGGGTGCCGATCACATCGTCGGCTTCCACGCCGTCGATGCGCAGGATGCTGATGCCCAGCGCTTCGACGATGCGGCACATCGGCTCGACCTGGCTGCGCAGTTCATCGGGCATCGGCGGGCGGTTGGCCTTGTACTGGTCGTACAGGTCGTCACGGAAGGTCTTGCCGGGGGCATCGACGACGAACGCGACGTAGGCCGGGCGCTCCTTCAGCGTCGAGCGCAGCATGTTGACCACGCCGAACAGCGCGCCGGTGGGCTCACCCTGTGCATTGGACAGGGGCGGCAGCGCGTGGAACGCGCGGTACAGGTAACTGGACCCGTCGATCAGGACTAATCTGCTCATGTGCCGATTCTACGCGCCTGTTCCTGCATCGCGGCGACACGGCAGCGACGCGGCGTTGGGGCATAATCACGGCTCTTTCCAGGCAAAGGCCCCGCCGATGAAGACCCTGATGCTGGCTTCCCTGCTCCTGCTTGCTGGCTGCGCCAGCCTGGGCGGTGCGGGTGCTCCCCCGGTGGACGTCAAGGGCGCCGATGTCTCCAAGCGCACGATGGACAACGGTGACACCATCGAGGAGTACCGGGTGTCCGGCCAGCTGCGCATGGTCAAGGTGACCCCCGCACGCGGTGCCCCGTTCTACATGTACGACAAGAACGGCGATGGCCGCTTCGACAACGACAAGGACGGCGTGTCGCCGGTGTACTGGAAGCTGTACAGCTGGTGATTCGGTTGCGGTAGGTGCATTCCATCCACGCATGGCGTGGATCTACTAAGCATGCGGTGGCCCTATCCACGCATGGCGTGGATCTACTGGGCATGCGGTGGCCCTATCCACGCATGGCGTGGATCTACTGGGTGTTGCGGTGGTCCTTCCACGCATGGCGTGAACCGTTGGCGGTGAACTGCAGTAGATCCACGCCATGCGTGGATGCTCTTCGGGCCACCGAAAAAAAACAACGCCGGCGCGCATCCTGCGGCCGGCGTCGGGTCCCCTCCCCGGGAACGCTTGTGTATCAGCGGATGACCAGCACCGGCAGCGTGCTGCGCGCCAGCACTTCGGCGGTCTGGCTGCCCAGCAGCACGCGGGTGACGCCGCGGCGGCCGTGCGAGGTCATCACGATCAGGTCGCTGTTGCGCTGGCCCGCCGTCTCGATGATGCCGTCGGCCGCATAGCGGTCCAGTACATGCACCGGATTGGCGGTGATGCCCTGCTCGGCCGCCTTGGCCAGGGCAGGCTGCAGCACCTTCTGCGCGCCTTCCTCGCGGTCGGCCTTGTATTCCGGGCTGTTCATGTAGCCCACGCTCCAGCCCATGGCGTCGTACATGCCGACGGCCCACGGCTCGGAAACGGTGACGATGTCGACCTCGGCATTGAGGTCCTTGGCCAGCTCCAGGCCCTTGGCCAGGCCCTTGTCGGCCAGCTCCGAACCATCGGTGGCGATCAGGATGCGCTTGTACATGGTGGGGCTCCGCGGTGATCTACCCAGTAGGAACGACACCATTACACACCCGATGTGGAGATCGCGCCTTGCGCAGGATCAATCCGGCAGCGCGCAGCGATGCCTGCGCAGCCTGGCATGGTCGGCCGATGCGCGGCCGGGCATCGCCCGGCGCGACGTGCCCAGGATCGACAGGCGGCAGGGATGCTCCGGTAGCGCCGGGCCATGCCCGGTGGGCACTTAGGCCTGCACCGTGATCCGCCAGCCGCCCTCGTGGGGTTGCCAGTCGAATTCCACCGGCAGGAACTTCTCGATCAATCGCGCATTGCTGACCAGATGATCGCTGAGCACATGGGTGGTGAACGCGCCGCCGCCCGCCAGCGCCATCGGCAGCAGCAACTGGTCGGACAGGTACTCGCCAACAGCACCATCACCGTCCAGATACTGCTTCACCTGCGCGGCCAGGCGCGCGCCAACCTGCTCGGCCGAGACACTGCGCTCGCCGTGCCCACTGAACACCTCCACGTGGTCGCCATGCCGCACGCGCACCAGTGCGACGTTGCCCGGCCCCAGCGCCGGCCGTATCGACTGCACGTTGCGCGGGTGCGGGTCCACGCCCAGCGTCTGCGCCAGTACCTGCAGTTCGCGCAGGCCGATGCCACTGGACAGGCCCGACATCAACACCTGTGCCTCGACCGCCTGCAACGGCGCACGCACCTCCAGCGACGGCGGCTGCAACGCCGTGCACGGCTGCACCTGCACCTCCATCACGCCACCGCCCGCCGGATGGAAGCCGTGCTGCAGCAGCTGCATCGACGCCTGCACGCCCATCCGGCCCAGCGCCGGCAGATAGCTTTCGGCGATGAAGTCAGCGCTGGGTGCCAGCGGATTGTGGGTACCTCCTTCCAGGCGCAGCTGCGACGGCCCCGGCGCGCGCCACAGTGCCGGCAGCACGGTCTGCAGCACCAGCGTTGCCGAGCCGCTGCTGCCGGTCGCGAAATGATAGTCGCCAGCACTCACCACACCCGGCTCGAAGCGCAGTGAGGTTGCGCCCAGTTCTGCACCGTGCACACATGCGTTGCCGACCCGCGCCGCGGCGTTGACCGCGGTCAGGTGCTGGCGCATCAATCCCGGCTTGCGCCGGATCGCGCGGATGTTCTGCAGCGTGAAGCCTGTACCGGTGCACAGGCTCAATGTCAGTGCCGAGCGCAGCAGCTGTCCGCCACCGTGCCCGCCATCCAGTTCGATCATGTCCATCTGTCTGTTCCTCCGTGCCCGTTGTTTCGATGCCGGGCCTTGCTGCCGTGCGCGGCGCAGTGTACGCCGCGCACGGGTTGCCTCACCCCTTCACGCACACCACCTGGCGCAGCGTGTGCACGATCTCGACCAGATCGCGCTGGGCCTCCATTACCGCCTCGATCGGCTTGTAGGCCGCCGGCGATTCATCCACCACCTCCGCATCCTTGCGGCATTCCACGTGCGCGGTGGCCTTGGCGTGGTCATCCACCGTGATCAGCTTGCGCGCCTGGGTACGGCTCATCACGCGGCCGGCACCGTGGCTGCAGCTGTGGAAGCTGTCCTCGTTGCCCAGCCCGCGCACGATGAAGCTCTTGGCGCCCATGCTGCCGGGAATGATGCCCAGCTCGCCCTTGCGTGCACTCACCGCGCCCTTGCGGGTCAGCATCACGTCCTTGCCGAAGTGGGTCTCGCGGTTCACGTAGTTGTGGTGGCAGTTCACCGCCTCGGCCTCCGCCTCGAATGGCTTGCTGATCACCGTGCGCACTGCGGCCACCACATTGCGCATCATCACCTCGCGGTTCATGCGTGCGAAACGCTGCGCCCAGTCCACCGCGAACACGTAGTCACCGTAGTGCTGGCTGCCCTCGGGCAGGTAGGCCAGGTCCTGGTCGGGCAGGTTGATCATCCAGCGACGCATTTCCTGCTTGGCCAGCTCGATGAAGTAGGTGCCGATGGCATTGCCCACGCCACGCGAACCGGAGTGCAGCATGAACCACACACGCTGCTCCTGGTCCAGGCAGACCTCGACGAAGTGGTTGCCGGTACCCAGCGTCCCCAGGTGCTTGAGGTTGTTGGTGTTCTTCAGGCGCGGGTGACGCTCGCAGATCACTGCGAAGTCATCCACCAGCTGCGCCCAGCCCTCCACCGCCAGCTCGGGCGGCGTGTCCCAGCTGCCCTTGTCGCGGCCACCGCGGGTCACGCTGCGGCCATGCGGCACCGCCCGCTCGATCGCGCTGCGCACGGCCGACAGGTTGTCCGGCAGGTCGCTGGCAACCAGCGTGGTGCGCACCGCGATCATGCCGCAGCCGATGTCCACGCCCACTGCCGCAGGAATGATCGCGCCAATGGTCGGCACTACCGAACCCACGGTAGCGCCCTTGCCCAGATGCACGTCGGGCATCACCGAGATCCACTTGTGGATGAAGGGCAGCCTGGCGATGTTCTGCAGCTGCTCGCGCGCCTGGTCTTCCAGCGGCACGCCGCGGGTCCACAGCTTGATCGGTGCAGCACCCGGCTGCTGGATCACGTCGTAATTGAGAGTGGTCATGGTGATGTTTCCTTTCATCCAAAGCAAAAACAAAAAAGGTGCGGTGACAAAGGTGGTGGAACATTCCGTCGCCTGCGTTGCCGCAGAGGACGGCCGGGACTTGAACCCGACCCCGAAGGGCTTCCGATGTAGTTCCACCTGCATTCCCCGCGCAACGAAAGCGAAGGTGCCGGCAGCACGACAAGAATCTGGAGGAACATCCTGCTCTACCACTGAGCTACCGCCGCGTTGCCGCGGCAGGCGGGAGTCGAACCCGCGACCTGGAGCTTAAGAGGCTGTAGTTCCTCCGGCATTCGCGCTGCCGGCGGTGAATCGGTGGCGCCGTTGCCGGTGCCGTTTGAAAAGGTGCGGTGACAAGGGAAGTGGAACGTCTGCTTCCTCACGACAGGCAGGAAACGCGGGACTCGAACCCGACCCCGAAGGGACAACCAATGTAGTTCCACCAGCATTCACCGCAAGAACGAATTCCTGGCCCTGCCCGGCTGGCCCCATTGCCAGCCGGGCGGTCCGTGGCGACATCCTTGCCGCCTTACAACGCCATGTCCTGGATGCGCTGGACCCAGCTGCTGCCGTCCTCGGCCGCAGCGGCGTACTGCGCGATCAGGTCGAACACCGCATCGCTGAAGCCTCCGATGTGCAGCACGTCGCCGCGCTGCACGGTCTGGCTGCTGGCCACCGGCTGCAGGTCGATGCACACCAGCCGCGCCTGTGGGCAGCGACGCTTCAGTGCATCCCACTGCAGCATCGTGGCCGTCTGGCCGCCGGTGCGGGTGTCACGCCAACTCTCGTTGTCCGACACCATCACCACCAGGTCCACCGGCTCGCGCTTCAGGTTGAGGTACTGCAGCGGTGCGCTGACCGACGTACCGCCACCGTTGATCGCCAGCTGGCGGGCCAGCGTCATCACGCTGTCGCGCGGGTTCAACCGCACGTGGCGCACCTCGGTATCGAACGGCAATACCTTGGCCTGTGGCTGCCCGCGCAACACGCAGGCTGCAACCAGCGCCGCCACGTCCACACAGCGTGCCGCGGTGCTGGCGCCCTTGCGATAGCCGGTCACCGGCGACTGCATGGAACCGGACACGTCCACCGCCACCACCACCCGCCCCGGCAATGCCGGTGCCGACGCCGTGGCGATCTCCATCGCATCCTGCAGCGCTTCCAGGATCGGCGACGGCAAGCCAGCACCCGCGTGGAAGGCCATCAGCAGCTGGTAGGGCAACACTCGGGCACGACGCACCTGCTGCGGATCACGCAAGCGATCTGCGATTACCTGCACCATCGCCGGATCATCGAACACGCCATTGCGGGCGAACGTGTTGAGGTTCATCCGCATCGACTGCCACGATGCATTGCGGGCCAGTGCCGACCACTGCGCCGCATCCAGCGGCAGCGTGCTGTAGTACTGGAACGGCAGGTCCGGCGGCAGCCCGCGCGGGTCACGCTTGAACGCTTCGTAGGCCTGCACGACCGTCGGCAGCTGCGCCTCGTCGTAGGGACGACCGATGATCCACGCATACAACGCCTTGCGCTCGGCGTTGGCCGGCTTCGGGTGCACCATGCGGATCACATCGGCCAGCGAGGGCTGCTGGCCGATCGCCGCGCGCACCAGCGTTTCCGCCGACGCCTGCTGGATCCACTCGCGCACCCTGCGCTTGGGCAGCGAGCCCAGCGAGCGGCGCCCCACCTGGCCACTGCGCATGATCTGCACGAACGTGCGCAGCTGGCGGCCGTTGTCGATCACCCGCGGGAACACCAGGGCGAATGCCTCCGGGTCGCGCAGGCTCAGCACCGCCAGCAGCAGTGCCGGCATGTCCTTCATGTGTGCGACCTGGCGGGCGTACAGCGCAGTGCGGGCGATGAAGCGCGGCTCGACCTGCGCGGTCAGCGCCAACACCTGCTGCAGCTGCGCCTCGGCGTCGCTGTAGAAGGTGTTGTTCAGGCACCCGGTGGCCGCATACAGCGCCAGCGCTGCACGCGGGTCGCGGCGGTAGGCCAGGCCACCGGCTTCATTGACGGTGTCTGCCTGCGGCGGCTGCGGCGTACGCATCCAGGAGAAAAGCGAAAGGTTGGCCATGCTGATGTCCTCGGCGGGAACAGCCCGCGTCGTGTCTTGCTGGGTATAGAGCAATGGCCGTGCCAACTTTTCCTCGAAGCACCCATGCAATTGATTTTCATGAAATTTCTTGTGAATCGAGCGGCTTTGACCAGCGAACCGTTGCGAAAAGATATATATTCTCTGCGCATCATTTATAGGATTGGATATGGCGCGTCGACAGGTGGTCTTCGGCATGCTTGGCACCCAGCTCGACGCGGGCGAAGGCCCGGGCCGTTGGCAGAAGTGGCGCCCCACGGTGTCGCTGGGCATGCATGAGGATTTCCTGCCCGACCGCATCGAACTGCTGCTGGATGAGCGCCGCTACAGCAAGCTGGCGCGCGTGGTCTGCGAGGACCTGGTGCAGGCGGCGCCGGGCGTCAGCGTGCAGCGCCACGACACCTACCTGGCAGATCCGTGGGAATTCGAGGGGGTCTACGCCACCCTGCACGACTTCCTCGCCAGCTATCCGTTCCAGCCTGAGGAAGAGGACTACTACGTCCATATCACCACCGGCACGCATGTCGCGCAGATCTGCTGGTTCCTGCTGACCGAGAGCCGGCATTTTCCCGGGCGGCTGTTGCAGACCTCGCCGCCGCGCAAGCAGGACGGCGCCGCCGGCACGTACGCGGTCATCGACCTTGATCTATCGCGTTACGACCACATCGCGCAGCGTTTCGCCCAGCAGCAACTGCAGGACCGCGACCTGCTGAAGGGCGGCATCGCCACCCGCAACGCCGCCTTCAACCGCATGATCGAACAGATCGAAACAGTGGCCACGCGCTCGCGCGCGCCGATGCTGCTGATGGGGCCGACCGGTGCAGGCAAGAGCCAGCTGGCCAAGCGTGTGTTCGAGCTGAAGAAGCTCAAGCACCAGTTGCCGGGTCGCTTCGTCGAGGTGAATTGCGCGACGCTGCGCGGCGACGGTGCGATGAGCACCCTGTTCGGCCATACCAAGGGCGCCTATACCGGTGCTTCCAGCGACCGTGCCGGCCTCCTGCGCTCAGCCCACCAGGGCCTGCTGTTCCTGGACGAGATCGGCGAACTCGGCCAGGACGAACAGGCGATGCTGCTGCGGGCGCTGGAAGAAAAGCGCTTCCTGCCGGTAGGCAGCGACCGTGAAGTGGAAAGCGACTTCCAGCTGATCGCCGGCACCAACCGCGATCTGCAGCAGTCGGTGCTGGAAGGCCGCTTCCGCGAAGACCTGCTGGCGCGCCTCAACCTGTGGACCTACCGCCTGCCGGGCCTGGCCCAGCGCATGGAAGACATCGAACCGAACATCGAGTTCGAGCTGGAACGCTGGTCGCAGGACCAGCACGCGCGGGTTCGGTTCAACGTCGAGGCACGCACGCGCTATCTCGCGTTCGCCACCAGCACGGAAGCCACGTGGCGCGGCAACTTCCGCGACCTGGGCGCGTCGATCATGCGCCTGGCCACACTAGCGAGTGCCGGGCGCATCCAGATCGAGGGCGTGGAGGACGAGATCGCGCGGTTGCAGGCGCAGTGGCGCGGCGGCGATGCGCCGTCACCGCTGGATACACTGTTGGGCGATGCAGTGGACACGCTGGACCGCTTTGATCGCGTGCAGCTGGAAGAAGTGGTGCGGGTCTGTGCGCGTTCGAAGTCGCTGTCTGCTGCGGGTCGCGAGCTGTTCGCGGTCTCGCGCACGCAGCGTGCCAGCACCAACGACGCCGACCGCCTGCGCAAGTATCTGGCCAGGTTCGGGCTGGACTGGGAGCAGGTGCGGGGTCCGGCCCGGTAACGCGCCGGCACAGCTTGCGCGTGCACCGGCCACGGCGCATGCTCCGGCTGCAACCACCCACCTGACCGGAGATTTCCCATGCAGGACCGTCCCCGCTCGACCTCCAAGACCGGCCTGATCATCGTGCTGGCCTGCGCCGCTGCCTTTATCCTGCTCGTGGGTGGTTACCAGTTCGGCAAATCACTGGCCAAGGCAGACAACGCGCAGCAGGCCGCGGCCGCTCCGCCGGCACGCTGACCGCGCTCCGGTAGTGCCGGCCGCTGGCCGGCTCCACCCGGAACCTCAGCTTCAGGCGATCTGCACCACGCGTGCGTTCTGGCACAGCGGGTAGCTGTCGACGAATTCAGCGATTGCATCACGCATCGCTTCGAATGACTGGCCATACATGTACAGCGCGGTCTCGCTCGGCCCCTGCCACCAGCTGCAGATCTCGCCCAGACCATCGATGCGCTCGGACAGCTGCTCGAACACATGGTTCGAATCACACTGCTCGTACACCTCGTCCGGCAAGGTCAGGCCATCGAGGTAGATGCCCAGGCCCTCGGTCACGCCGAAGCTGCGATCGGCCTCGCCTGCGCCCTGTACCTGCGAACCCTTCGGTGCACCCAGCTGCTCCAGCAGGTCGACCAGCTTCGGCACGCCCGCGACATCAACCAGTGCCACTTCGATGTCGCCGTATTCGACTTCACCTTCATCGGACGTCGCGGTACCACCACCGGTGATCCCGCCCAGCTCGGCGGCCTGCAGCAGCGCATCGAGCGGATCCTCGAACAGCTCATGGCGATGCTCGGGCTGCAGCTTGGCGTTCAATTTCACGGTGACATGCAGCGTGGGCTCGGTCATGAGGGCGCGTTCCTGGAAGATGTGGGGCCTATTGTAGAGCCGAGCCCATGCTCGGCTGCTTTTCCCACCAGAAGCAGCCGAGCATGGGCTCGGCTCTACCTCACCCAAGCTCAGCGCAGGAACGGCGGCACTTTCCGTTTCAGCAGTTCCACCAGCACCGGGTCCATGTACTCGTAATCGTCCGGGATATCCAGGCAGATCACCCGCTTGCCCTTCAGCCACGGTTTGTAGCGGCTGGAGAGGCGGTTGCGATGCGCCCGCTCCATCACGAACACCAGGTCGGCCCACTGCAGCAGTTCGGGGCTGAGGATCTCCTCGGCGTCGGCGAGCAGCCCGGCCGAGGCGGTCTCGACGCCCGGCCAATCGGCGAATACCTGCTCGGCCGTGGGGCTGCGCAGGCGGTTCTGGCTGCAGAGGAAGAGCACGTTGCGGGTCATGGCCGCAGCGTAATGGGGGTGGGATCCGTTTTCCATCGGAGAGGGCCCTGACTCTGCGCAGTGCCTTCAACGAGGTTGCATGGCCGCCGCAGGCTCCATCAGCGATCATGGGCAATCGCCCCCCTGGACACGCCCATGATCACCAAAGACGACCTGCTGCAGGAGTTCGGCGAGGTTACCGAGGTCCACGGCTGCTACTTCGCCAAGTACCCCGTGGCGACATTCGATCTTCATTGCTGCCTGAGGATCACCGATAGCCAGGATCTCGTGGTCGTCTCAAAGAACATCAACGACCCGGAATTCGCCTCCAGCATGGCACTGGAGGCACCAGCCAGGATGCCCCACGACAGACCAACAGTCTTCGAGATTCCGGCCAACGCCTATGGGTTCACCCACGCAATGGCGGTGCCCAGCACGTATCACGGGTTCCTCAACCAGATCGGGGGTCGTGCGAACCTGTTCCTGTGCCTGCCGATCTTCCGGTGCGAGTTCAGCGGCGAGGAATCAGCAGACGAGTTCCGGCTGGCCACGACGCATGTCGTTCCGGTCTACGAGTGGGACAGAACCGTGCAACCCAAGGTCAGCGTGTACTTCGACAATCCCCGCACCGGTGGCGGCACGGACGAGTCCGGCGCCCTCGTTCCGCTGCGGGTACTTCTGGCGGAAATCGACAATTTGAGCGGCGTAGGCGACGGCTTCATCGAGATCACCAACTACCGGGGCGAGGTGATCGAAGTGCTTTCGCCGGCGGAGGGCCACTACGTGTTGATCCGCAACCGCCAGGATGAAGAAGCGATGGACCGCGCACGGTTGGTGGCAGCCGTCGAGACGTTCACCACCGGCTGATAGCCGACCGCTGTTGTAGAGCCGAGCCCATGCTCGGCTGCTCTTTCCCGCCAGAAGCAGCCGAGCATGGCTATGCCGGTCGTCCTGACCGGCACCCTTCGGGCCGTCGCAAGCGACGTTGGCAGCGGCTCCTGCCGCTACCTTCGGCGATACAGGTGTCCCGGCGCCCCCCGACGGTGATCAGATCACCGTCAGGTTGGCATACGCCATCACCAGCCACTTGCTGCCGGCGTCGGCGAACTCGATCTGCACGCGTGCATGGGCGCCGCTGCCTTCGTAGTCGGTCACCATGCCTTCGCCGAACTTGGGATGGTTGACCAGCGCGCCCAGCTTGATCGGCGGCGCTTCGATGGCGGCGTGGCCCATCACCCGGCTGGCGCCCATCGAGGCCGGTCGTGAGACCTGCACCTTCGGCCGTACTTCGTGCAGCAGCTCGCGCGGGATCTCGCGCAGGAAGCGCGACGGCAGGCTGTAGTTGTCCTGGCCGTGGATGCGCCGCGATTCGGCGTAGCTCAGCACCAGCTTCTGTCGCGCACGGGTGATGCCGACGTAGGCCAGGCGGCGCTCTTCCTCCAGCCGTCCGCTTTCCTCCAGCGACCGTGCGCTGGGGAACAGGCCCTCTTCCACGCCGGCCAGGAACACCATCGGGAATTCCAGGCCCTTGGCCGAGTGCAGGGTCATCAGCTGCACGCCTTCCTCGCCCGCCTGCGCCTGGCCTTCACCTGCTTCCAGCGCGGCATAGGCCAGGAACGCGACCAGCTCGTCCATGTCCTCGCCCACTTCCTCGATGTCGTCGGCACGGCGCACGAAGCGCGAGGCCACCGACACCAGTTCGTCGAGGTTGTCGGTGCGCGATTCCGAATCCAGCGCGTTGCGGCTTTCCTTGCTCCAGTGCTCGCGCAGCTGCGAGCGCACCAGGACATGGTCCACGCGCTCGGCCAGGGTCATCTGCAGGGTCTGTGCCTGCAGTTCGTTCACCAGCACCAGGAAGCCGGCCAGCGCGTTGCGGGCACGCGCCGCCAGTGCACTGCCCTGCGTCACCAGCATGGTGGCTTCCCACAGCGAAATGCCCTGGGCGCGTGCCTCGCGACGCACTTCGTCCAGCGTGCGGTCACCGATGCCCCGCGTGGGCGTGTTCACCGCGCGCTCGAATGCAGCGTCGTCGTTGCGGTTGGACAACAGGCGCAGGTAGGCCAGCGCATCCTTCACTTCGGCGCGCTCGAAGAAGCGCATGCCGCCGTATACGCGGTACGGCACCTGTTCGCTCAGCAGCGCCTCTTCCAGCGCGCGCGACTGCGCGTTGCTGCGGTAGAGCACGGCCACTTCGGTGTAGCTGCCACCGTCGCGCACCCACTGCCGCGCGCGCTCGACGATGTAGCGCGCCTCGTCCATCTCGTTGTACGCCGCGTACAGGTCGATCGGCTCGCCGTCACCACTGTCGGTCCACAGCTGCTTGCCGATGCGGTCCGGGTTGTGCGCGATCACCGCGTTGGCGGCGTTGAGGATGTTGGCGGTGGAACGGTAGTTCTGTTCCAGGCGGATGGTCTGCGCGCCCGGGAAATCGCGCAGGAAGCCCTGCACGTTCTCGACCTTGGCGCCGCGCCAGCCATAGATGGCCTGGTCATCGTCGCCGACCACGAACACGTGGCCCTCGTGCCCGGCCAGCACGCGCACGAAGGCGTACTGGATGGCGTTGGTATCCTGGAATTCGTCCACCAGGATCTCGCGGAACCGCGCGCGGTAATGCGACAGCAACGGCGGGTTGTCGCGCAGCAGTTCGTGCGCGCGCAGCAGCAGCTCGGCGAAGTCGACCAGGCCGGCGCGGTCACAGCGCGCCTGGTACTCGGCATAGGCTTGGCGCATGGTTTCCAGCCACGCGTCGTTCGGCTCGGGCTGGATGTGCTGCGGGCGGCGGCCCTCATCCTTCTGCGCGTTGATCCACCAGGCAATCTGCTTGGGTGGATACTTGCCGTCATCCAGCTCCAGCGCCTGTACCACGCGCTTGACCAGCCGCAGCTGGTCGTCCGAATCCATCACCTGGAAGCTTTCGGGCAGCTTGGCGTCCTGCCAGTGCAGGCGCAGCAGGCGGTTGGCCAGGCCGTGGAAGGTGCCGATCCACATGCCGCGGCTGCCGTGCGGCAGCTGCGCGTCGATGCGATGGCGCATCTCGCCGGCAGCCTTGTTGGTGAAGGTCACCGCGAAAATGCCATGGGTCGGCACGCCTTCGACTTCGTGCAGCCAGGCAATGCGGTGGGTGAGTACGCGCGTCTTGCCCGACCCGGCACCGGCCAGCACCAGGTGGTGACCGAGGGGAGCGGAGACGGCTTCGCGCTGGGCCGGGTTCAGGCCATCAAGCAAGTGGGAGACATCCATGCCTCCATTTTACGGCATCGACGTCGCAGCTCCTGCGACCACCTGCGCGGCCAGTGCCTGTGCCTGCTGACGCAGTTCAGGCACCGCCAGGCTTTCCCATAGGTTGCCGATGCGCAGGCTGCCGAGCACCCCCAGACGCGCCTGCGGCTGGCCGCCCGCTGCGCACAACCGGTCGCCCGGCACACTGCTGTCCAAGCCCAGCCCATGTGGGCCGGGACGGGCCAGGCCATCGGCCTGCAGCTGCTGCAGCAAGGGGTTGCGCAGCGTCGAGGCGCGGGTTTCCACGCCCGTGGCATTGACCACCGCGCCGATCGTCCACTGCACATTGCCGCCGCCCGCCTCGCGGCCCGACAGCCACAGAGCGTCCCCGTCGCGCCACACGCGTTGCAGGCGGGCGCGGTGAACGCGCAACTGGCCGCTGGCCTGCAGCGCCTGCAACTGCTCGGCCACCGGTTCAGCGATGCGGTGGCGGTGTACATCCCAGTAGCGCACCACGTGGCGCAGGAAGCGACGCTGGTCGGCTTCGTCCAGGCTGCACCAGAGCGCTTGCCCATGCGGGCGGATGCGATCCATCACGCCCTGCCACGGGATGCCGTCGGCCTGTGCCTGCCGTGCGTGCTGGCGCAGTGCACGCAGGCGCTGGCGCAGGGTCATCGGCAGCAGGTCCTGCGGGTCGAATGTCGGCAGGCCACCGTGCGCATGCGGCAACGGCAGCAGGCCATGGCGCGAGATCACGTGCAGCGGCCCGCTGTGACCCGCAGCCACCAGCGCCAGCACGGTGTCCGCCATGCTCAGCCCGGAGCCGACGATGGCCAGTGCATGGCTGCCAGCCAGCGTGCGCACGCCGTCGTAATCCCAGGCTTCGACCACGTCATCGGCGGGCAGCGTGTCGGCGCCGTCCACCGGCAGCGGCCGCATGCTGTTGCCGGTGGCGATCACCGCCTGCGCCGCATGCAGCGTTTGGCCATCGCCCAGTTGCAGTTGGTAACCGTGGTCATCGGCATGCAGCGCCAGCACCGGTTGGGTGATGACCTGCAACCGCGCCGCGCTGGTCGCTTCGGCCTCGCGCAGGCGTTGCTGCAGATAGGCGGCGAAGTAATGGCGGCACACGTAACGTTCGCCCAGCACCTCGCGCGCCTCACCCGGGTAGGCGTTGGCCGCCTGCAGGTAATCGAGGAAGTCGCCAGGCTGGTCGGGGAAGGCGCTCATCTTCGCCGCCGGTACGTTCAGCAGATGCTCCGGCCATGGCGTGGCATAAGCGATGCCCTGTGCCAGCTGCGAGGCGGGTTCGAAGATGGCCAGCGTCAGTGGGGCCTGAGCCTGGCGCAGCATCTGGATCGCTACCAGCACCCCGGCTGCACCACCACCGATGATCGCCAGGTCCAGTTCGCCATTACGCGGTGAATCAGTCATGCGCCGATTGTAGGCCATCGGCCCTGCCGGGCTGGCGCCGGCCTACATCAAGGCATCGGCCAAGCGCGCGATGCCTTCGCGGCTGCGCAGCCACGCGGGGCGCTTGCGCCATTGTTCCAGGTCCAGCAGGCGCGACTGGCGCAGATAGTCGTCCTCGATGGCGATCAGCTGCGTGACCAGTTGACGGTCGTAGCAGATCAGGCCGATTTCGGCATTCAGCGCGAACGAGCGGATATCCATGTTGATCGAGCCGAGCACGGCGATGTCCTCGTCCACGCTCATGTGCTTGGCATGCAGGAACTGCGGCTCGTACAGCGCGATCTGCACCCCGCAGCGCAGCAGCTCGTCGTAGTAGGCCTCCTGTGCCCACGAGGTCAGCCGCTGGTTGTTGCTGGCCGACAATATCAACTGCACCTGCACGCCGGACAGTGCGGCGATGCGCAGTGCACTCAGCGTTGCTTCGTCGGGCACGAAGTACGGCGTCACCATCACCAGCCGGCGCCGGGCAAGATGGATCAGCGCGGCCACCGCATCGCGCGCGTTGCTGTAGGGGTACGCCGGGCCGCTGGGCAGCAGCTGGGTGGCGATGTCCTCGCTGCACACCGGCACATCGGCGATGACGTCCAGGCGCTGCCCGGTTTCGATGTACCAGTCGCTGGCGAACACCGCCTCCAGGTGCGCCACTGCTGGCCCGCGTACGCGCGCCACCAGTTCGCGGTTGGGGTGCCCCGCAACGAATTCAGGCCGCGCCAGGTTCTGCGAACCGACGTAGCCCACTTCGTTGTCGATCACGGCGATCTTGCGATGGTTGCGCAGGTCCATGCGTCCGCTGCGGCGCCAGCGCAGGCCGCCGGGCAGCATCGCGCGCACTTCGACGTCACGTGACCGCAGCCGCTTGCTGTACGCACGCAGGCCGCGCTTGGCGCCCACCGCATCCAGCAGCACGCGGCACTGCACGCCGCGCGCGGCGGCACGCTGCAGGGCTTCGACGATGGCATCGCCCACCGTGTCATCGAACATCAGGTAGTACAGCAGGTGCACCCGGTCCTGGGCCTGGTCGATGTCGGCGATCAGGTTGTGCAGGGATTCGTCGTAGTCGGTCAGCAGGTCGACCGCGTTGCCATGTACCGGCATGAAATCGCCCTGGCGCTGCACCAGCGGCACCACCTCGGCGCTGGCCGAGTCGGCCTGCGGCGTCCAGCGCAGGCGGCGCTGCAGCGCTTGTTCTTCGCGGATGACCTGCGAGGCCTCCGCTTGCCGGCGGATGCGTTCGCGTGACAGCCACGGATGTCCGAACAGCAGGTAGAGCGGCAGGCCCAGCAGCGGCACGAAGCCGACCAGCAGCAGCCAGCTGCGCGCCGCGCCGGGCGTGGTGCGGGTGGGGATCCAGCACAGCGCCACCAGCCGGATCAGCCAGTCGATCAGCAGCAGATACGAACCCAGCAACCACTCGAACAGCATCAGGCGCGCCCGTCGGGAGGGTGATGGGTCATTCTGCCCAGCGGGGTGGGTGGAGTCGAGCCGCGTAAAGCGTGCCGACCAACGGTCGGCACCTACCGGGGGCGGGGGCATGAAAAAACCCGCCACGAGGGCGGGTTTCTTCGGAGGCCATCAACAATCCTTGCGGATTACTTGATCTTGCCTTCCTTGTACGGGACGTGCTTGCGCACGACCGGATCGTACTTGGAGAATTCCATCTTCCCCGGGGTGTTCTTCTTGTTCTTGTCGGTCGTGTAGAAGTGACCGGTACCGGCGGTCGAAATCATACGGACCTTATCGCGCTTGCCTGCCATGATCGTCTACTCCTCAGACCTTTTCGCCGCGCGCACGCAGCTCAGCCAGAACGGAATCGATGCCGTTCTTGTCGATGGTGCGCAGTGCATGCGCGGAAACACGAAGCTTCACCCAGCGGTTTTCGCTGGCAACCCAGAAGCGGCGCTCGTGCAGGTTGGGCAGGAAACGACGACGGGTCTTGTTGTTGGCGTGCGAGACGTTGTTACCCGTCTGCACTCGCTTGCCGGAAACCTGGCATACGCGGGACATTGCGCACCTCGATAGTTAATTGTGTCAGCCCGTAGCCCGGGAGACGGCGGCCTCGATGGTTGCCCACCACACGTCAAGAGAATCAAAGGGTTACGCTGGCGTTGGGCGGCCGGGGACGTGCTCCCGGGGGCGCCGCCCGGCACGAAACCGGACACAGCGAGCCGCGCATTATGCACGCAATCAAGACCTTGGGCAACTTACCCACAGGGCAAGGCTGAACACGGCGACGGGGCTCCCTGTAGAGCCGAAGGTAGCGGCAGGAGCCGCTGCCAACGTCGTTTGCGACGGCCCATAGGGTGACGGTCAGGACGACCGGCATAGCCCACGCTCGGCTCAGTCATTCGGGGACGAAGCAGCCGAGCATCGGCTCGGCTCTGCAACAGCGACCGGGCCGGCTCAGCGCAGGTGCGGCACCACCTGGGCCAGCAGGTGCGCGTCCTTCAAGGCACCGTGCAGGCCGCGGGTGCCGGGAATTCGCAGTCGCTGCAGCACATCGTCGAGCTTGTTGGGCATACCCGGCCAACGGTTGCGGGCCAGCTTCAGGCTGCAGGTGATGCGGCAGTGCTGAGCCAGCGTGCCAGCGATGCCGGCCAGGCGCAGCTCGTTGTCGATGAAGCCAACATCGAAGGTCGCGTTGTGCGCAATCATCTCGCTGCCACGCAGGAACTCCAGCAGCTCGGCGGCTTTGTTGGCAAACAGCGGCTTGCCCACCAGCATCGCATCGCTGATGCCGTGCACGCGCTGCGCACCCCAGTCCACTTTGCGCTGCGGCTGCAGGTAAGTGTGGAACTGGCGGCCGCTGAGCTGTCCATCGATCAGCTCCACCGCTCCGATTTCAATCACCCGGTGGCCCAGACGATGCGAGATGCCGGTGGTTTCGGTATCCAGTGCGACGATGCGACTCATGCGTGACTGTGTTTCCTGTTGCGTGCTGGGGTGATTTTCGCATGCCTGTAGAGCCGAGCCCACGCTCGGCTGACGCGCGTAGCGCAGGCTTTGTGATGCCGCCGCCGGAAACAGCCGAGCGTGAGCTCGGCTCTACGGATGTGTGTGCATCACCCCAGCGCCTCCACCACCCAATCAATGAACACCCGCAGCCGCTGGCTCATGTGCCGGTTCGGCGGGAACATCACGTGCATCGGCATCGGCGGCAGCTGCCAATCGTGCAGCACGGGCAGCAGCTCGCCGCGTGCCACGTGCGGTGCGGCCATGTAGCTGGGCAGCGCGACCACGCCGAGGCCGGCCAGTCCCGCCGCCAGATAGGCGTTGCCGTCATCGAAGCCCAGCGTGTAGCGGCCCTGCACTTCGATGCGCTCGGCGCCACGCTGCGCGGTGAAAACGCGGGCGCGGCCACTGCGCGGGCTGAGGAAACCGACCGTGTGGTGGTCCGGCCCTTCCAGCGCGCGCGGGTGTTGCGGCGCGCCGAACTGCTGCACATAGCTTGGGCTGGCATGGAAGCCGATCGGCAGGCTCGCCAACGGTCGCGCCACCAGCGCCGGGTCGGCCGGGGTACCGCCACGGATCACGCAGTCGACGTTGTCGGCGATCACATCGACCTCGCGGTCGCTGACCCCCACCTCCAGCTGGATCTCCGGGTAGCGCGCCTGGAAGCCGGGCACCGCCGGCACCAGCAGCAGCCGTGCGAACGGGCCGGGAACATCGATGCGCAGGCGACCGCGCGGTTGGGCGGCGGCATCGCCCAGCCCACCCTCCACCTCTTCCAGCTCGGCCAGCAGACGCACGATGCGCGGGTAGTACGCCGCGCCATCGGCGGTGACGCTGACCCGGCGCGTAGTCCGGTTGAGCAGCCGCAACTGCAGACGCGCCTCCAGCTGTTGCACCAGCTGGGTGACCGTGGTGCGGCTGAGCTGCAGGGTATGCGCGGCGCGGGTGAAGCTGCCGGTCTCCACCACCCGGGCAAAAGCCCGCATCGCCTCGAAGCGATCCATGTCAGCGACCCTGATTGTTTGTAATTCCCAATTAATCTAGGCGCATCGTCGCGGTTTATCCAGACAGCTGCGGCGGGGAGGATGGTGCGCTCGCCTCTGGAATCTGTCCTATGTCCCATCGTGATGTCGTCTTTCCCGCCGGCCGGCAGGCGCTGTACGAGCGCAACCGCTACTCGCCTGCAATCCGATCCAATGGCTTTCTGTTCGTCTCCGGCCAGGTCGGCAGTCGCGAGGACGGCTCGCCCGAGCCCGACTTCGAAGCCCAGGTGCGTCGCGCCTTCGACAACCTCAACGCGGTGCTGGCCGCGGCCGGCTGCACGTTCGACGACGTGGTCGACGTAACCGTGTTCCTGGTCGACCCGGAAACCAACTTCGAAAAAGCCTGGGCCATCGTGCCCGAGTACTGGGGCGAAGCACCGCACCCGACCCTGACTGGTATCGGCGTGACCTGGCTGTATGGGTTCCAGTTCGAGATCAAGGTGATCGCGAAGCTGCCCTGACCGTTGCTGTAGAGCCGAGCCCATGCTCGGCTGGTCGTGCGAAAGCAGCCGAGCGTGGGCTCGGCTCTACAGACGCGCATCCCGGTGTCCGACCCCAAAGGCGTGCCGACCAAGGTCGACACCTACCAGAGCAGCAGTGCCGTGCGCCGCGCACCTGAACGGCAGGTTCCGACGAATTCCCGAGGTGGCCATTGATATTGTATCCACCGAAAACCGCTTGCTAGCCTCCCCTCCATGCGCCGGATCGCCCGCCACCTTCGTTCGTACCTGCTGATGCTGCTGATGGCGGCATTCGTGGTCGTGCCGGTGGCCGATGTTCTGGCGTGTGCGGTGGAACCACATGACAGCACGGTGGTGCATGTGGAGTCGGCTGCCGAAGAGCCCGACGGTGAAAGTGGCAGTGACAACGACGGCAAGCACACCGGTGCCTGCAGCCATAACCACTGCCACCACTCCAACCTGAGCCTGCCGGCAAGCACCTTCGCCGCCTTTGGCACGCCGCAACCGGCGCGCTGGATGAATGCAGGCGACGCGGCGACCTATGCCGTCGCCCAGGACGAACTGGCACGTCCTCCCCGGGCGTGAGTTGAGCGCGTCCCGCAATCGCGGGCTCCCGTTTCACTCACAACCGGAATCCCCCTATGTCGATCCTGACACGTCGGTCGCCGCGCGCGACCGGGCTGGTCGTCGCCGTGCTGCTGGGCCTGATGCCCGCCGCACAGGTCGCCGCACAAGCCGCACCTTCGTATGACACCCTTCTGGAACGTCTCGACCAGCTGCCAGGCACGCGTGTCGGCGCGGCATTGGCCGAGGCGGCCGACGCCCGCGCCGACCAGGCCCGGGCGCTGCCCAACCCCTCCCTGTCCTACTCGGCCGAGAATGCCTGGGGCACCGGCTCCTACGGCGGCATGGGCAGGGCCGACACCGTGCTTACCCTGTCCCAGCCGCTGGAGGTCTGGGGCCAGCGTGGCGCGCGCGTCCGCGCGGCCCGCGCCGAGGCACAGGCCGCTGCCCTGCGCGGTTCGCAGAGCCGCAGCGATGTCGCCAGCCAGTTGGCGGCGATCTACGCACAGGCGGAAAGCGCCCTGCGTCGCTACAGCCTGGCCGACGAAGCGCTGACCCTCACCCGCGACGACGCGGCGGCAGTCAACGCCATGGTCAAGCACGGGCGCGAGCCACAGTTGCGCGCCGTGCAGGCACAAAGCGAAGTGGCCAATGCCAGCGCCGCGCTGGATGAGGCGCAAGCCTTCCGCGATGCCGCACTGGCCCGCCTGGCCGGTGCCGCCCTGCTGGATACACCGGTGCAGACCATCGACAACAGCCTGCTCGACCGCGCACCGCCTGCACCGCGTGGCGCCACCGATGTAGCACTGGCCGTGCGTGTCGCCGAAGCCGAGGTGGATGCGGCCGGTCGCCTGGTCGATGTGGAGCGCAAGCGTGCCCTGCCCGACCTCAGCGTCACGGCCGCACAGACGCGTTTCCGCGAGGACCGCGAGCAGGCCTACACGCTCGGCGTCAGCCTCTCGATTCCGCTGTTCGACCGCAACCGTGGTGGCATCCGCGCCGCCAGTGCCGAACAGCGCGCGGCCGAGGCACGGCTGGACCAGCAGCGTCGCGACAGCGAAGCGGAACGGTTGTCGGCGGTGGCAGGCCTGAAGGCCGCCGGCAGCCGTACCCGCGCCGCCGACGAAAGCGTGGTCGCGGCCGAGGAAGCCTATCGCCTGGCCCGCGTCGGCTTCGACGCCGGACGCATCTCGCAGCTGGAGCTGCGCAGCACCCGCAGTGCACTCATCGCCGCCCGCGGCACCGCCGTGGACGCGCGCTTGTCGCGCGTCGGCGCGGAAATCGATCTCGCCCGCCTCGAAGGGCGCGCACCTTTTGTGGAGGCCCGATGAACCTGTCCCGTTCTTTCCCCCTGGTTGGTGGCCTGCTGCTGACCGTAGTGCTGGCTGGCTGCTCCGGCAACGCACAGAACCCGGACGCATCGGATGCCGCCCGCAAGGCAGCAGCCGACGATGGCCATGGCCACGCCGCTGACAGTACCGAAGCCAAGGCCGAAACACGCAAGGTGCCCGACGCTGACGAAGGCGTGGTGCAGCTGACGCCCGAGCAGATCAAGGCTTCCGGCATCGACGTGGTCGCCGTCGGCCGCGGCGGCGGCGGTTCGACGCGGCTGTCCGGCCGGGTCGAACCTTCGATCGGTGCGCGTGCATCGGTCGCCTCCACCGTGACCGGGCGTGTGGAGCGCGTGCTGGTCGCACCCGGCACCGCAGTGAAGCAGAACCAGGCGCTGGCGATCGTGGTCAGCGGCGAAGCGGCGGTGTTCCGCGCCAATGCGGTTGCCGCCGCTGCGGAAGCCGAGGCGGCGCGCCTGGCCCATGGCCGCGACAAGGCGCTGGTCGAGCAGGGCGTGGTCGCCCGCCAGGAACTGGAAACCTCACGCGCGCGCTCGCTGGCGGCGCAGGCGCAGGCCGCGGCCGCACAGGCACAGGCCGCCGCCAACGGTTCACCCGACAGCAGCGGCCGCGTGCGCATCACCAGCCCGGTGGCCGGCATCGTCGGCAACGTGCAGGTCACGCCGGGTGGCGTGGTGGCGGCCGGCAGCCCGGTGGCCGACGTCGCCGATCCGTCGATGAACGAGCTGGTGTTCACCGCACCGCCGGCGCTGGCCGCGCAGGTCAGCCCGGGCATGACGCTGGAAGTGAGCGTGCCGGGCGGCAGCTTCAGTGCCACCGTCACCGGTTCGGCCGCCGATGTGCGTCAGCAGGGCGGCGTAGCGGTAATCCGTGCCACGCCGGTCAATGCCGCATTGCCGCCAGCTGGTTCGCCGGTGTCTGCAGTAGTGGTCACCGACGGCAAGGATGGCGCGTTGAGCGTGCCGGCCGATGCCGTGCAGAACGTGGATGGCAGCAGCGCGGTATTCGTCGCCGTCGAGGGCGGCTTCAAGGTGCAACCGGTGCTGGCCGGCCGACGCGCCGGCGACCGCATCGAGATCCTCGGTGGCCTGAGCGGCAGCGAACGCATCGTCGGCACCAACGCGTTCCTGCTCAAGGCCGAACTGGCCAAGGGCGAAGCCGAGCACGGGCACTGAGGACCTTCCATGTTCAAGCTCATCATTGAAACCGCGGTACGCCACCGCTGGCTGGTCGTGGCCCTGGCTGCACTCGTTGCCGCCGTAGGCCTGTTCCAGCTCGGCAAGCTGCCGATCGATGCGGTACCGGACATCACCAACCGCCAGGTGCAGATCAACACCGTGGCACCGGCACTGACGCCCGAGCAGATCGAGCGGCAGGTGACCTATCCGCTGGAAACCGCGCTGGCCGGCATCCCCGGCCTGACCACCACCCGTTCGCTGTCGCGCAATGGCTTCTCGCAGGTCACCGCGATCTTCACCGACGCCACCGACATCTACTTCGCCCGCCAGCAGGTGGCCGAACGCATGCGCGAGGCCTCCGAAGACCTGCCTGATGGTGCGTCGCCGATGCTGTCGCCGGTCACCACCGGACTCGGCGAGGTGTTGATGTGGACGGTGGATTTCACCGCGTTCGACCCTGCCAAGCTGGCCAAGCCCGGTGAAGCGGGCTGGCAGGCCGGCGAGGTCTACCGCACGCCGGAAGGCAATCTGCTGCGCACGCCGGAAGAGCGCGCCACCTACCTGCGCACCGTGCAGGACTGGATCATCGCACCGCAGATGCGCTCCAGCCCCGGGCTGGCAGGCGTCGACACCGTCGGTGGCTACGTGAAGGAGTACGGCGTGCATCCGGACAGCGCGCGGTTGGCCGCGCATGGCCTGGGCCTGGCCGACCTGGTGACGGCACTGCAGCGCTCCAACGTGCAGGCCGGTGCCGGTTTCGTGCAGCGTGCCGGCGAGGGCCTGGTGGTGCGTGCCGATGGCTTGGCGCTGACCACCGACGACCTTGCGCAGGCGCCGGTAGCGACCCGCAATGGCGTGGTGGTGCGCGTGGCCGATGTGGCCACCGTGGAACTGAGCCGCGCGCCGCGTCTGGGTGCGGCCAGCCGCAACGGCCACGAGGCCGTGCTGGGCACCGCGCTGATGATTGCCGGTGGCAACAGCCGCACCGTGGCGCAGGCCGCTGCCGCGCGCCTTGAACAGGTGAACAAATCGCTGCCGGCCGACATCGTGGCAGCGCCGGTGCTGGACCGTAGCGTGCTGGTCAATTCCACCATCAAGACCGTGGCCAGGAACCTCACCGAGGGCGCGCTGCTGGTGGTGGTGGTGCTGTTCCTGCTGCTCGGCAACCTGCGCGCGGCGACGATCACCGCACTGGTGATCCCGCTGTCGTTCCTGTTCGCGGTGATCGGCATGAACCGCTTCGGCATCAGCGGCAACCTGATGAGCCTGGGTGCACTGGACTTCGGCATCCTGGTGGACGGTGCGGTGATCGTGATCGAATCAACACTGCTGATGCTGGGCCAGCGCCGTGCCGAACTGGGCCGTGCGTTGACCGCGATGGAGCGCCTGCGCGTAGCGGCCGATTCGGCGCGCAGGATGGCGCGACCTGCAGCGTTCGGCCAGCTGATCATCCTGCTGGTGTTCGCGCCGATCCTCACTCTGGAAGGTGTGGAAGGCAAAACGTTCCACCCGATGGCCGCCACCTTCATGCTGGCCCTGGTGGGTGCCTTCATCTTCTCCTTCACCTTTGTGCCGGCGATGGCTGCACTGATGGTTCGCGAGCCAAAGCTCAAGGAAGGCGAGGCACACAGCGATGATGGCGAGCACGAAACGAAGCTGATCCGCGTGCTGCGTGGGCGTATCGAGCCGATCATCCGCCAGGCCGTCGCGCGTCCGCGGGCGGTGGTGGCCGGTGCGGGCCTGATGCTGCTGGTGGGCATCGGTTCGTTCGGCCTGCTCGGCCGCGAGTTCATGCCGACCCTGGATGAAGGCAACGTGGCGATGCAGGCACTGCGCGTGCCGTCTACTTCACTGGAGCAGTCGCTGGCGATGCAGCTGGCACTGGAAAAGGCGATTGCCCAGCAACCGGAGGTGGAAACGGTGTTCTCGCGTACCGGCACCGCTGAAGCGGCGATCGACCCGATGCCGACCAACATTTCCGACAGCGTGATCGTGCTCAAGCCACGTGCGGACTGGCCCGATCCGAAGCTGGGCAAGGAGGCCCTGGTGGCCCGCTTCGAAAAGCTGGCCGGCCAGCAGCTGGGCAACAGCTTCGAGTTCAGCCAGCCGATCGAGCTGCGCTTCAACGAGCTGATTTCCGGCGTGCGGACCGATCTGGCGGTGATGATCTTCGGCGATGACTTCAGCCAGCTGCAGAAGGTCGCCGATCAGGTGGCGCTGAAACTGCGTGCGGTGGAGGGTGCGGCCGATGTGCGCGTGGAGCAGATTTCAGGCCTGCCCACGCTCAACGTCAAGATCGACCATGTGGCAGCGGCGCAGTACGGATTGACCGCCGCGGACGTCAGCGATGCGCTGTCCACCGGCATCGGCGGCACGGCAGCCGGCAAGATCTTCGAGGGCGACCGCCGCTTTGACGTGGTGGTGCGGCTGGATGACAGCGCACGCAACGACCCGGATCAGCTGGCCTCGCTGCCGATCGCCACGCCGGCTGGCGTGGTGATCCCGCTGTCCTCGGTGGCCCGCATCAGCGTCAGCGAAGGGCCGAACCAGATCAGCCGCAACAATGGCAGCCGGCGGGTGGTGGTGCAGGCCAACGTGCGCGGCCGCGATCTCGGCGGCTTCGTTGGCGAAGCACAGACCGCCGTCGCAGACGTGGCGCTGCCACCGGGTGCGTACCTGACCTGGGGTGGCCAGTTCGAGAACCTGCAGCGTGCGGAAAAGCGCCTGGCCACGGTGGTGCCGGTGGTGTTCCTGCTGATCGGCAGCCTGCTGTTCATGGCCCTGCGCAGTGGCAAGGAAGCCATTCTGGTCTTCAGCTGCGTACCGCTGGCGCTGGTCGGCGGCATCCTCGCCCTGCTGCTGCGCGGCATGCCGTTCTCGGTGTCGGCAGCGGTGGGCTTCATCGCCGTGTCCGGCGTGGCCACGCTCAACGGCCTGGTGCTGATGCAGGCGATCCGTGAGCGCCTGGACGCCGGTGACCTGCCGATGATGGCCGCGATCAATGGTGCGTCCAGCCGTATCCGCGCGGTGCTGACCACGGCGCTGGTGGCGATCGTCGGTTTCATCCCGATGGCGATTGCCAGTGGTTCCGGTGCGGAAGTGCAGAAGCCGCTGGCGACGGTGGTGATCGGTGGCTTGATCACTGCCACGGTGCTGACCCTGCTGGTGCTGCCGACCTTCGCCGCGCGCGTGGCGAAGGTGCGGGCGGCAGGCTGAAAGACAAAAGGGGCGGATCATGTGATCCGCCCCTTTCTGCTGGGGTTGCCGGCCAGCGGCCGGCACTACCATTCCGCATTCCGGTTACGCCGGGCCATGCCCGACGGCGCGATGGGTCAGGCCTTCTTGCGCTCGGCGATGTACGCCTGGATCTGCTGCTCCAGCACCGGCAACGGCACTGAGCCCTGCTTCAGCAGCGTGTCGTGGAAGCCCTTGATGTCGAACTTGTCACCCAGCTCCTTCTCCGCCTGCGCGCGCAGGCGCACGATGGCGATCTCGCCCAGCTTGTAACTCAGCGCCTGGCCCGGCCAGGAAATGTAGCGGTCCACCTCGGTGGTCACTTCATGCTCGCTCAACGCGGTGTGGTCACGCAGGTAGGCCAGGGCCTGCTCGCGGCTCCAGCCCTTGCTGTGCACGCCAGTGTCGATCACCAGGCGCGTGGCGCGCCACATCTCGTAGGTCAGGCGACCGAAATCCTCGTACGGGGTTTCGTAGATGCCCATTTCCACGCCCAGCTTCTCGCAGTACAGCGCCCAGCCTTCGCCATAGGCGGAGATGTAAGCATTGCGGCGGAACTCCGGCAGGTTCTTCTGCTCGGCGGCGATGGCACCCTGCAGTGCATGGCCCGGATCGGATTCGTGCAGGGTCAACGCCGGCAGGTTGTACAGCGGGCGCGACGGCAGGTTGTAGGTATTGAGCCAATAGGTGCCCATGCCACCGCGGCCGGCGGTCCAGAACGGCGCGATGTCCGGCGGCACCGGCACGATGGTGAAGCGCGCGCGCGGCAATGTCATGTACTTGCCGAGCTGGCCATCCGCGCGCTTTGAGATCCATGCGGCACGCGACAGCAGCTCTTCCGGTGTCTTGGCGTAGAACTGCGGATCGGTACGCAGGAAGGTCAGGAACTCGGCAAAGCTGCCCTTGAACTTCACCTGCTTGATGATGTCGTTCATTTCCTTCTGGATGCGTGCCACTTCATCCAGGCCGATGCGGTGGATCTCGTCCGGCGACAGGTCCAGCGTGGTGTATTCGTGGATCTGCTGCTTGTAGTAGGCCTTGCCGTCGGGCATCGCTTCGGCGGCCAGGGTGGTGCGTGCCTGCGGCACGTATTCGTTGACGAAGAACGTGCGCAGCTGCTGGAACGCCGGCACCACCTTGCCACTGATCGCCGCACGCGCCTGCGCCTGCAGCTTGGCCTGCTCGGCGGCCGGGATGGTGCTTGGCAGCTTCTTGAACGGCGCGTACAACGGCGATTCGGTCGGGTCCTTCAGCTCGGCGACGGTGGCGATGGATACCTCGCGGCCGTCGAGCACCGCACGCGGCACGCTGAAGCCGCGTTTGAGGCCGGCGCGCATGTTGTCGGTCTGCTGGCCGAAGTAGCGCGGCACATCGTTCAGCCGTGCGATGTAGTTCTGGTAGTCCTGCACGGTCTTCATCTCGCGCCGGGCCATGAAGGACAGGTTGGACCAGAACGAGGAGTCGGCGTTGAACGGCATCTCGTAGCCGCGCAGGCGCACTTCTTCGGCCAGGTTGAACACCTGGTCGCGGTAGATCGCGTAGTTGACCTGGTTGTCGGGCGACAGGGTCTTCGGATCGATCTTCTTCAGCGCGGCGAGGGTCTCGTCCCACATCTTCAGGCGCGCCTGCTGCGCGGCCGGGCCGACGTCGGGCATGCGGGTGGCGTTGGCCGGGGCGTCTTCGTCCTCGCTGGCCTCGCCGCCGCCATCCTGGCGCCACTTCCATTCCTTCTCGTACAGCGCGCGGAAGGCGGCATCGGCGGGCGATTCGGTGGCCACGCTGGCCGGGGCGGTGGCGGTGGACGGTGCGGCCAGGGCCACGGCAGGGGCAGACAGGGCGATGAGCAGGGCTACGGCAAGACGGGTTTTCACGAGCACAGGTTCCCGGGAAGGCAGACCCCGATCATGGCACCCCGCATCGCGCATGGCATGGGACGAAGGTCCTGCCTGCAACGCAGGCAGGACCGGGAACCGGCCGCAGGCCGGGACCCCAGCGCCGAAGGCTGGTCGGCTGCTCTTGTGCTCGATGCGTGAAAGAATCCACGCCTCGCATGGCATGGGACAGAGCCCGGCCTCAGTAGATCCACGCCATGCGTGGATGCCCCTGGCGCTGGGCACACCTGCGCCGACCAAGGTCGGCGTCTACCGGAGCACCGAGGCGCCAGCATTGCCGCTCTGGTAGTGGCCAACCTTGGTTGGCCCCGCAAAACCCAGCGCCGACCAAGGTCGGCGTCTACACGAGCTTCAGTGGCTGGCCCTGTCCCGCTTCCAGCCGCGATGCTTGATGTCCAGTTGCAGGCTGTACAACGCCGTGAACGCCGGGAACAGGTTCTGCAGCACGCCCACCGAGTCCTGCTTGGCCGAGAACAGGAAGTAGCTCAGCGTCATCAGGCTGCCGACCACGCTCATGTACCAGAACAGGCGCGGGATCACCGGCTTGCCGGCGCGCTTGGACGCAACGAACTGGACCAGCCAGCGGCCACCGAACATCAGTGCACCGGTGTAGCCGATCAGCTTCCAACCGGTCACGTGCAGGCCGGTCCAGTACAACCAGGTCAGCGGCTGGTCCAGCCAATGAAGCTCCAGATCCATCAACGCTCCTCCACCGCGGTGCGCTTGCTGCGGGTGATCAGCCAGGCCACGCCGCGCAGGTCGCGGATGCCGACCAGCGCGCGGCCCAGGTTGTTGTACTTGGACACGCCGGCCGTGCGATGGCGGTGGTTGACCGGCACGCTGATGGTCTTCCAGCCGGCGCGCTGCATCAGCGCCGGCAGGTAGCGATGCATATGGTCGAAGTACGGCAGATCGAGAAAAGCATTGCGCTCGAACAGCTTGATGCCGCAGCCGGTATCGGGGGTGTCATCGCGCAGCATGCGCGCGCGGATGGCGTTGGCCCACTTGCTGGCCCAACGCTTGCTGCCGCTGTCCTGACGGTTGACGCGCCAGCCGGCGAACAGCTTGACCTCGGTGGCGGCGGCGCTGCGGGCTTGCAGCAGCTTGGGGATGTCGGCCGGATCGTTCTGGCCGTCACCGTCGAGGGTGGCGATCCACGGTGCACGCGCGTGCTTGACGCCGGTACGTACCGCGGTGCTCTGCCCGCTCTGCGAGACATGGTGCAGCACCCGCAGTTCCGGCGTGGTGGCCTTCAGCCCCTGCAGCACGGCCAGGGTGTCATCGCGCGAATGATCGTCGATGTAGACGATCTCGAACGGCAGCCGGCCGCGCAGCGCAGCGGTGATTTCAGCCACCAGCGGCGCGACGTTGTCGTGCTCATTGAATACCGGGACAACAACGGACAGCTCGGGTTGGCTCATGGGGGGACTCGGCCAAGGAGGGACAAAGACCGCGCATTTTCCGATGCCGAGGTTATCCGAAGATGAATCCGGCAGTGTGAGGAAGGTTTCTCACGCGCGATCAGCAAAGTACTCGCGGCACCACTGCACCACCGGTGGCAGGCCCTGTTCGATGGGCATGGTCGGTTCGTAGCCAAATGCGTCATGTGCGCGCCGGGTATCGGCCATCGTGCGTACCATGTCGCCCGGCTGCATCGGCTTGTAGACCTTCTGCGCGGGCCGACCCGCGGCCTGCTCGATCACGCCGATGAAGCGCTCCAGCTCGACCGGCGTGTGGTTGCCGAGGTTGAACACCCGGTGCGGCACCGGACCATCGGCCGGATGCGCGAGGGCGCCGAGGATACCGGCCACGATGTCGGAAACATGTGTGAAGTCGCGCTGCATGCGACCTTCGTTGAACACATCGATCGAACGACCGGCCAGCACCGCGCGCGAGAACAGCAGCGGCGCCATGTCCGGCCGGCCCCACGGGCCGTAGACGGTGAAGAAGCGCAGGCCGGTGGCATGCAGGCCATACAGCTGCGCGTAGGTGTAGGCCATCAGTTCATTGGCGGCTTTGGTTGCGGCGTACAGCGAGCGCGGCTGGTCCACGCGCTGGTCTTCGGAGAACGGCGGCGTGGCCGAATCGCCGTACACCGAACTGCTGGACGCGTACACCAGGTGCTGCACGCCGCGATGGCGGCACAGCTCGAGCATGTTGACGAAGCCGACCAGGTTGCTGTCGACGTAGGCGTGCGGATTTTCCAGCGAATAACGCACGCCGGCCTGCGCGGCCAGGTGGATCACCGCTGTCGGCTGTATTTCGTCGAACAGTGCGGCCAGGCCATCGCGGTCGGTCAGGTCCAGCGTGCGCAGGTCCAGCGTCGGGCACAGCGCGGCCACGCGGTCGCGCTTGATCTGCGGGTCGTAGTAGTCGTTGAAGTTGTCCAGGCCAACCACGGACCGGCCAGCCTCCAGCAGCGCGCGCGCGGTGTAGGCACCAATGAAGCCGGCAGCGCCGGTGAGCAGGATGGTCATTGCAGTTGCCTGGAAATCAATGAGTACAGGTGCAGAGGATACGCTGCGGGCTCAGAACAGCCCGAAACGCTTCTTGGCCACATTGGTGCGGCCGGGTTCGATCACGTCCTGGATGTTCTTCGCATCGAAGCGATCCAGCAGGGCTTCCGCATCCTTTTTCAGCTTCAGATCCATCTCTTCCGGGTACAGCGGCACGATCGCCATGAATTCGATGGTCGTGCCGTCTTCCAGCACCAGCGTGCCGAACTCATCGGGCGTGGTGACCGGCGGCAACACGATGGCGCCATCGAATCCCACGCCCGGTGCATAGGGCTCGGACGGATGGCCGTTGGGAATGGTATGGCCGAAGCCCAGCCAGGTGTCGTACTCATGCGGCAACCGCGCCAGGGTCTTCAACAGCCGCACCGGCCAATAGTTGCGTTCATCCTTGAAGGCGTCATCGCTGATCGGCCAATCCGCCGGCAGGGTCACCATCAGTTCCATGTGCCTGGGCGCATCGACCTCATCGGGCACGGACATCGGCAGATCGCTCATGCCCGAGGTCACCAGCCGCAGGTACGGACATTCGTCGGTGGCCGGCACCACATGCACGTCGATGTGCACGATATCGGAGATGATTTCGTGGAAGACGCCGGAGATCGGGCCAAGATGGCGCTCGATGTAGGCGCTGATCGCCTCGATGTGTTCTTCGCCGTGGGCCGGGGTGAAGTCCTTCTCGCGGCTGTGCACGAGGATCGGGCTGCCGCCCGGGCTGACGTCGTCGATTTCAATGCTCATGTCCTGCTCCCTGGATGAGCCACGGGGCGGAGCGAGCCCACCCGCGGGTGGACGATGCGACCTCCGGCACGCGCGGCGGTGCGTTCCCTGCAATCGACGGAGCACGGCAGGAACAGGCCGTACTCCCATGAACCTGCGCCGGGTCAGCCCTGGCGCGTGCGCAGCCGCTCCAGCACGCCATCGAGCGTGTCCAGGTTGGCGTAATGGATGATCAGCTTGCCCTTGCCACCGCGGCCATGATTGATCGCAACGGAGGTGCCCAGCACTTCGGACAGCTCGGTTTCCAGCGAGGCGATATCGGCCTGCTGCACCTTGGCCACCGGCTGCGGACGGTTGCTCGGCACCTTGCCGGCAGCGAATGCCTGCGCACGACGCTCGACCTCGCGCACCGACCAGCCTTCATCGGCCGCTTCCTGCGCCAGCTTGCTGGCCAGTTCCGGCGCCAGGGTCAGCAGCGCACGCGCGTGCCCCATCTCCAGCCGGCGCGTTTCCAGCAGCAGGCGGATGGCGATCGGCAGCTCCAGCAGGCGCAGCAGGTTGGACACCGCCGCGCGCGAGCGGCCAACGGCCTCGGCGGCCTCGGCATGGGTCAGGGTGAATTCGCTGATGAGGCGCTGCAGCGCTTCGGCTTCTTCCAGCGGGTTGAGGTCTTCGCGCTGGATGTTCTCGATCAGCGCCATCGCGATGACGGTGCGGTCTTCCAGCTCGCGCACCACCACCGGTACTTCGTCCAGGCCGGCCAGCTGCGAGGCGCGCCAGCGACGTTCACCGGCGACGATTTCGAAGTTGCCTGCCGGCAGCTGGCGCACCAGGATCGGCTGGATCACGCCCTGCGACTTGATCGAGTCGGCCAGTTCGGACAGCTTGCCCTGGTCCATTTCGCGACGCGGCTGGTACTTGCCCGGCTGCAGCTGGCCTACCGGCAGCTTGCGCAGCACTTCACCGGGCAGCGGTTCGATCACCGCCGTGCTGGCCTGCACCTGGCTGACCGCGCCCTTGGGCCCCAGCAGGGCGTCCAGGCCGCGGCCGAGGCCACGCTTCTTGGCTGCAGGCTTGCTGGTCATCAGACGGTCTCCACGGCCTTGCTGGCCTTGTTGCGTTCGTTGTTGCGGCGGATGATCTCGCCGGCCAGACCGAGGTAGGCCACGCCGCCACGCGAAGCGCGATCGTAGCCGACGATGCTCTGGCCATGGCTGGGCGCCTCGGCCAGGCGCACGTTGCGCGGCACGATGGTGCGGAACACGCGGTCACCGAAGTGCTCGGTCAGTTCGGCCGACACGGCATTGGCCAGGTTGTTGCGCACGTCGAACATGGTGCGCAGCACGCCTTCGATCTCCAGCGCCGGGTTGAGATTGGCGCGCAGCGCTTCGATGGTTTCCACCAGCGCGCTCAGGCCTTCCAGTGCGTAGTACTCGCACTGCATCGGCACGATCACCGAATCGGCGGCGGCCAGCGCGTTGAGCGTCAGCAGCGACAGCGCCGGCGGGCAGTCGATCAGGATGTAGTCGTACTCGTCGCGGATCGGCGCCAGCGCGCGCTTCAGGCGCTGCTCGCGCTCGCTCTGCGCCATCAGCTGGATCTCGGCCGCGGTCAGGTCGATGTTGCCCGGCAGCAGGTCATAGCCTTCGGCGGTCTGCACGCGTACGTCGGCCGCGCTGGACTCGCCCAGCAGCAGATCGTAGGTGGAGGAGACCAGCTCGCGCTTGTCCACGCCACTGCCCATGGTCGCGTTGCCCTGGGAGTCCAGGTCGACCAACAGCACGCGCTTGGGTGCGTTGGCCAGGGAAGCGGCCAGGTTGACGGCGGTCGTGGTCTTGCCGACGCCACCCTTCTGGTTGGCGATGGCGATGATGCGGGCCATGCGGGTGTGCCTCGTCGACGTGTGCTGGGACCGGTCATTATGCGTACAACCGGGCCCGTGCGGAAATCGTGGATCGCCAACCGCTTGTTCCACAAGGGGGTGGCGGCGGGTTCAGGGGCCTGTGACGGTGACCAGATGGCGTTCGCCGGCCAGGCCGGGCACGCTCAGCGGGACCACCTCGCGCACCTGCCAACCGGCCGGCAGCGCTGCGATCTCTTCATGCGGGTAGACGCCTTTCATGGCCAGCAACACGCCACCGGGGCGCAGCAGGTGGCCACCGACGCGGACGATGCCGGCCAGGGTGTCCATCGCGCGCGCGGTCAGCTGGTCGTAGCTGCCCGGCTCGGCCAGCGCTTCGGCGCGCGACTCGGCCACGCGGGCATTGCCCAGGCCCAGCTGGCGCACGGCCTCGCGCATGAAGCGGGCCTTCTTGCCATTGCTTTCCACCAGGGTGACCTGCAGGCCCGGGCAGGCAATCGCCAGCGGGATGCCGGGCAGCCCGGGACCGGTGCCGAGATCGGCCAGGCTGCCATCGGCCACGAACGGCTGCATCGCCAGCGAATCGAGCAGATGGCGGGTGACCATTTCCTGCGGATCGCGGATGGCGGTGAGGTTGTAGGTGCCGTTCCAGCGGTGCAGCAGCGCCAGGTAGCGCAGCAGCGGCGGGGCCAGCTCGGCGGCCAGGCCCATTCGGGCCAGGCCCTGCTGCAGCGTGGTCGCTACGCCGGCGGGAAGATCGTGTTCGCTCATGCCGACATTATCGCCGGTTTTCACTGCAGATTCGGCGATTCACTGCGGATACCAGGCCAATGCGGCGCGGAACTGGCCGCTGGCCTGCCACTCGTGCAGGTGCCAGCGCGCGGCCTCGCCCAGTTCCGGGTCGCACCAGCGCAGGTGCAGCGCGCCATCGGCGGCAGGGGCCAACTGCAGGCGGTGCAGGCCAAAGGAAATGCCCTGCCCGTGCGCCTTCAGCATGGCTTCCTTGGCACACCACACGCGGAAGAACCAATGCTCGCGATCGGCCTCGTCCAGGCCCTGCAGCCAGACCACTTCGTCGGGATGGAAGAAGCGTTGGATGATTTCCAGCATGCGTGGGCGCGGGCGCAGCAGTTCCAGGTCCACGCCCAACCGCACGCCCTCGCCCAGCGCCACCAGCAGCACCTCGCCGCTGTGGCTCCAGCCGGTGCCGTAGTGGGCCAGCGCGCCGCTCAGCTCGGGGCGGCCCTTGTCATCGCGGACCAGCGGCAGCGCGTCCGGCTCGCCGCCCAGCGCCTGCGCCAGCACCTGCCGGGCCTGCGGCTCACCGCGCTGGCCGGGCACATGTGGGCAGCGCCAGACCGTGACCGGACCAAACCGCCACGGGCCGTCCAAGGTCGCTGGCAGGCTCATCCGCACGCGCCCATCACGTAATTCCACGACGGGTTCACAGGCCTGCGCGTCAACTGGTCACAGTTCCCCACCGGAGGTTCGATCATGGGCATCATCGTTTGGCTGATCGTCGGCGGCATCGTAGGCTGGCTGGCCAGCATCATCATGAAGCGCGATGCCCAACAGGGCATCATCCTCAACATCGTGGTCGGCATCGTCGGCGCGCTGATTTCCGGCTGGCTGTTCGGCGGCGGCATCAACGAAGCGATCACCATCCGCACGTTCCTGTTCTCGCTGATCGGCGCGGTGATCCTGCTGGCGATCGTCAACCTGTTCACCCGCAAGAGCATACGCTGACGCGACATACTGCTTGAATACGGGGCCCGGCCATTGCCGGGCCTCGTTGTTTCAACCCAGCTGCACCCACGCCGGCGCATGATCGCTGGGGCGTTCCCAGGTTCGCGGCTCGCGGTCGATGCCCGAGGCCACCGCGCTGCCCTTCAGCGCATCAGACACCAGGGTCAGGTCGATGCGCAGGCCCAGGTTGCGGCGGAAACCGGCCGCGCGGTAATCCCACCAGCTGAAGGTGCCGGCCTCGTCGTTGTGCAGGCGGAAGCCATCGTGCAGGCCCAGCTGCAGCAGCTTTTCCAGCGCGCCACGCTCGGCGGTGGAGGTCAGGATGTGGTTCTCGTTCCACACCTCCGGGTCGTGCACGTCGCGCGCATCAGGGGCGATGTTGAAGTCGCCCATCACGATCAGCTTTGGATGCCGCTGCAGTTCTTCGGCGATCCAGGCGTGCACCGCCTCGAGCCAGCGCAGCTTGTACTCGTACTTGTCGGTGCCGATGTCCTGGCCGTTGACCACGTACAGGTTGATCACCCGCAGGTCGCCGAAGGTGCCGGCGATGACGCGTTTCTGCTCGTCCTCGAAGCCGGGAATACCGATCTGCACGTCCTGCGCCGGCTCGCGCGACACCAGCGCCACGCCGTTGTAGGTCTTCTGGCCGGCGAACACGCTGCGGTAGCCGGCAGCGATCAGCGGAGAATCGGGGAACTTGTGGTCCTCCAGCTTGGTTTCCTGGATGCCGACGATGTCCGGGCCGAAGTCCTTGAGCCACTGCTCCAGGTGCGGCAGGCGGACATTGAGCGAATTGACGTTCCACGAGGCGATCTTCATGGGGGCATTCTACCCGGGTGGCCGGGATGGGGGTCGGCCCGGCTTCCCGTGTAGAGCCGAGCCCACGCTCGGCTGCTTCTGCCTGGACCAGCCAAGAGCAGCCGAGCGTGGGCTCGGCTCTACGGGAATGCGTCACCGGAATGGCTTCACCGCAGCAGCAATCTCAACAACCCCGCAATCTTCGAATACGGCGGCCGCAGCCGGTCACTGGCCGCCCAGCGTGACTGCCACAGCACCGGCAGCCGCTTGCTCATCGCATCGAACCCGGCCCGGCCGTGGTACGCGCCCATGCCGCTGGCTCCTACCCCGCCGAACGGCAGACCATCGGCGGCGAAGTGCAGCAGCGTGTCATTCACCGTCACCCCACCGGCCACCACCTGGCCAAGGATGCGCTCCACCGTCGCCATATCCTGGCTGAAGGGGTACAGCGCCAGCGGCCGGTCGCGGGCCAGCACATCGGCCAACGCCGCCTCCAGGTCCGGATAGGCCCGCACCGGCAGGACCGGGCCGAAGATCTCCTCGCGCATCAGGTCCAGGTCATCCGGCGGGTCCAGCACCACCGTCGGCACCAGCAGGCGCTCTCGATCAGCGCGGGCCTCATCCACCTGCGCCAGCGGAATCACCGGCACCCCGCGTTCGCGCGCCTGCGCCAGGTACCCCTGCAGGCGCCGGTACTGGCCTTCGTTGATGATGCGCGTGTAGTCGTCGGCATCGCTGAAATCGCCGTAGCGTTCGCGTACCTGCTGCTGCAGCGCCTGCACGAACTCGCGCTGGCGCGCGGTGTCGATCAACACGTAATCCGGCGCGATGCAGGTCTGCCCGGCGTTGAACCACTTGCCTGTGGCCAGCCGCGCGGCGGCTTTTTCCAGCGGGAAATCGCGGCAGACGATGGCGGGTGACTTGCCGCCCAGCTCCAGCGTCAGCGGTACCAGATGTTCCGCCGCCGCCGCCATCACCTTGCGGCCGACCGCGGTGGAACCGGTGAACACAAGGTGGTCCAGCGGCAGCGAAGACACCGCTGCGGCCACGTCCGCGCCGCCCTGCACCACCGCCACGCGATCGGGCGGAAACACGCTGGCCAGCAGATCGGCCAGGAACGCGCTGGTGCGCGGCGTGTGTTCGGAGGGTTTCAGCAGCACGTGGTTGCCCGCAGCAATCGCGGTGGCCAGCGGTACCAGCGCCAACGTGACCGGGTAGTTCCAGGGCGAGATCACCCCGACCACGCCCAGCGGTGTCGGCCGCAGCTGCGCGCGCGCCGGCCACAGCTTCCAGCCAGCAGACGCATGACGCGGCTTCGACCAGCGCCGCAGGTGCCGGCGCAGGTGGTCGATGGCCGACAACACGCTCATGCCATCGGCCAGTTTCGATTCGACGTGGGCACGGTGGCCGAAGTCCTCGGCGATGGCCGCAGCCATTTCGTCCATGCGTGCCTTCAGCGCCTCGCGCAGGCGGCGCAGATCGGCTTCGCGCTGGTCCAGCGTGGGGCGCTGCGACTGCCAGGCGCTGCGCAGGGTGTGCAGGATGGCGGGGAGTTCGGCGGCTGAGATGCTCATTCCGCGACTATACGGCGTGCCGAGCAACGGAACGGTAGTGCCGGCCGCTGGCCGGCAACCTCAAGGACCTTCGACGGGCACCGTGCAATTGCCGGCCAGCGGCCGGCACTACCGAAAGAAAAAGGCCGTGGTCTGCACCACGGCCCCTGAAACCGGTGGGTGCCGACCGTTGGTCGGCACGCCGGTTACTTGGTGATATCCACGTCCTTGGTCTCACGCAGGAACAGGCCGCCGATCACCACCGACATCAGCGCGATGATGATGGGGTACCACAGGCCGTAGTACAGGTTGCCGGTACCGGCCACCAGCGCGAACGAGATCGCCGGCAGGAAGCCACCGAACCAGCCGTTGCCGATGTGGTACGGCAGCGACATCGAGGTGTAGCGGATGCGGGTCGGGAACAGTTCGACCAGGTAGGCGGCGATCGGGCCGTAGACCATGGTCACGTACAGCACCAGCAGCCACAGCATGAAGATCGTGCCGGCGTAGTTGATGCGCGAACCATCGGCCTTGGCCGGGTAGCCGGCGGTGGTCAGCGCGCCCTTCAGTTCGGCACCGAAGGCATCGGCCTTGGCCTTGCCTTCTTCCTTGGTCAGGCCGGCCGCCTCATACGAGGTGACGCTGGCACTACCCACGTTCACCATCGCCAGCGAACCGGCAGCGGCGGGCTGCACGTCGTACGGCACACCGGCCTTGGTCAGCGCGGCGGTCGCCACGTCGCAGGAGCTGGTGAACTTGCGCAGGCCCACCGGATCGAACTGGAACGAGCAGGTGTTCGGATCGGCAACCACGAGCGCCGGCGAGCTGCTGCGGGCTTCTTCGATAGCCGGATTCGCGAAGTGGGTCAGGCCCTTGAAAATCGGAATGTAGGTGACGGCGGCCAGCAGGCAGCCGGCGAGGATGATCTTCTTGCGGCCGATACGGTCGGACAGCCAGCCGAAGAAGATGAAGAACGGCACGCCCAGCGCCAGCGCGGCGGCGATCAGCAGGTAGGAGGTGGTGGCATCGACCTTCAGCATGCTGCTCAGGAAGAACAGCGCGTAGAACTGGCCGCCGTACCAGACCACCGCCTGGCCAGCCGCGGCACCCAGCAGGACCAGCAGCATCAGCTTCAGGTTGCCGCCCTTGAGGCTGTCACGGAACGGCGTCTTGGAACCCTTGCCTTCGGACTTCATCTGCTGGAACAGCGGCGATTCGCTCAGCTGCAGGCGGATCCACACCGAAACGCCCAGCAGCAGGATCGAGACCAGGAACGGAATACGCCAGCCCCAGGCTTCGAAGGCTTCGTTGCCCAGGAAGTAGCGGCAGGCCAGGATGATCAGCAGCGACATGAACAGGCCCAGCGTGGCGGTGCACTGGATGAAGCTGGTGTACAGGCCGCGCTTGTCGTCCGGCGCGTGCTCGGCCACGTAGGTGGCGGCACCGCCGTATTCACCGCCCATGGCCAGGCCCTGGGCCAGGCGCAGGATGATCAGGATCACCGGTGCGGCGAAGCCGATCGAGGCGTAGTTGGGGAGCACGCCGACCAGGAAGGTCGAGATGCCCATGATCAGGATGGTGACCAGGAAGGTGTACTTGCGGCCGATGCGGTCGCCGAGGCTGCCGAAGAAGGCCGCGCCGAACGGACGCACGAAGAAGCCGGCGGCGAAGGCCAGCAGGGCGAAGATCATGCCCGTGGTTTCATTGACGCCACTGAAGAACTGCTTGGCGATGATGGCCGCAAGCGAGCCATACAGGAAGAAGTCGTACCACTCGAAAACGGTGCCCAGGCTGGACGCGAAGATGACCTTCTTGTGTCCTTGGGTAAGTTGGGCTTTCGCCGGTGCAGGTGTTGTGGACATGGGACGCTTCCCCTCCGAAGCAATCGTTGTTGGTGGGTGCCGACCGTTGGTCGGCACTCATTCTTGGTAGGTGCCGACCGTCGGTCGGCACTCGATCAGAAGCTGTACTTCGTGGTGAACTGCAGGCGGTTGATGTCGCCCTTGCGGCCATCCTCGATCTCACGCACGCCGTACATGTACTCGGCACCGATATCGACCTTGGGCATCGGTGTGTAGAAGATGTTGCCGCGGATGCTCTGCACGCTCTTGGTCACCAGCGGCCCCAGGCTGCCGTCGTTGTCGTAGTCACTGCGCGCGTAGATCAGATTCGTGCGCAGCTTCGGCGAGAACGCATGCCGCCAGCCCACGTAGCCGGCCAGTACGCCGGTGGGGTTGAGCTCGTCGCGGGCGACGTCGTAAGCGGTATCGGCGGTCACACCGAGGCCGATGTAGCGGGCGATTCCTTCACCACCAGTCAGCTGGTAGTGCAGCGAATCACTGCTGCCCATCACCCACTTGCCGCCCAGGGTGAGGCCGCCGGCCACCTTGTCGGCCTTGGCGCCGGTGGCCTGATTGTCGACCTTCAGCTGGCGGACGATGCCGCCCACGCCGAAGGTGCCCCAGTCGCCCTTCCAGCCATAACGCATCGTCAGGTCGGGCAGGCTGCCACGGTCGGAGTTGGCACTGGCGTTGGTCCAGGCGCCGGTGACCGGGTTGCGGGTACCGGTGAGGGTGGTGGTTTCCGGATTCTCCAGCGCGACGCTGAAGCCGCCCTGGGTGTAGCGCACCTGGGCCTGGCGCACGAAGATCACACCGTCGGTCGGACCGACGAAGTCCACGGCTTCCGGCAGCGACGCCGCGTCCATGAAGTTCGACCAGGTCTGGCCGGCCATCCAGTTGTTCCAGTACATGTACGCATGGCGCAGGGTCACGCCATAGGTATTGGTGGCGGTCTGGTTGCCCAGCGAATTGCCGAAGAAATCCATCTCGAAGAACGCGCCGGCCTTGTTGCCCGACTCGCTGACGTTGTCGATGCCCAGGTTGAAGCGCGAGAACTTGGCGTGGGCGTTGTAGTCCACGTCCGAGCGCTTGCCGCTGCCGCCAGCGCCTGCCACCGGGGTCTGCCCGGGCAGGTACAGCGCGCGGCCGGTGGCATCGTCGGCCAACTGGCCATCGCTGGTCTGGGTGGCCAGGAAGTCGGCCTTGATGAAGCCGCCGATCTTGACCGTGGTACCCGGTGCCGCGCCCGGGGTGATGGTGGTGACCTGGATCGGCTGCTTGCCCGCCGGCACCGCCGGCTTCTGTTCGGCCTGCAGCGTGCGGACGTCGGTGACCGCCTGCTGGGTCTGCACGATCTGGGTCTGTTGCTGCTGCTGTGACGCCAGCAGCGCCTGTACCTGCCGCTCCAGTTCGGCAACGCGTGTTTCCAGTGCCTTCTCTTTGGCGGTCTCGGCGAACGCCATGCCCGGTGCGACCAGGGCGACCAACAGGCAGGCCGCCAAAGGTGTGCGCACGGCTTTCAACGTACGGTGGCTCATGTTGCCCTCTCTCCCAAGTGGCAAGGTGATGCCGCGCGTGGGGCACGGTCGAGCCGAGACTGCGGGGCGTTTGCACGCATCGGCTATTGGCCATTGGTCGAACCCGGGCCTGCAGGGGGCCGACTTTCGACCAAGGTCTAACCGAAGTGGTGACGCGGCCGGGGGTGGATGGGGCAAACTGAGGGGGAACGGCTGCTGCAATGCTGCGGCTGCACACACAAAGTCAACGTGCAAGTGAGGGTGCCATGGCTGATCTCTACCCCGTCGATCCGCAGTTCGCCGCCAAGGCGCGTATCGACAAGAATTCCTATGAACAGCAGTACCAGGCCTCGGTGTCCGATCCGGATGCGTTCTGGGGCAAGGCTGCCGAGCGGCTGGACTGGTCGCGCAAGCCGACGAAGATCAAGAACGTCAGCTACGACCTGGCCGATTTCCACATCAAGTGGTTCGAAGATGGCGAGCTCAACGCCAGCGTGAACTGCCTGGACCGCCAGCTTGAGAAACGCGGCGACAAGACCGCACTGCTGTTCGAACCGGACAGCCCGGATGCGCCGGCCCAGCACGTGACCTATCGCGAGCTGTACGAGCGCACCTGCCGTCTGGGCAACGCGCTGCGCAACCTGGGCGTCAAGAAGGGCGACCGGGTCACCATCTACCTGCCGATGATCGTTGACGCTGCCGTGGCCATGCTGGCCTGCGCGCGCAACGGCGCGATCCACTCGGTGGTGTTCGGTGGCTTCGCGCCGAACTCGATCGCCGACCGTGTCAGTGACTGCCAGAGCAAGCTGATCATCACCGCCGACGAAGGCCTGCGCGGCGGCCGGAAGATTCCGCTGAAGGCCAACGTCGATGCGGCACTGAAGCTGCCGGGTACCAACACCGTTGAAACCGTGCTGGTGGTGCGCCACACCGGCGGTGCGGTGGATATGCAGGCCCCGCGTGACCGCTGGTTCCATGATGTGGTCGACAGCCAGCCGGCCAGCTGCGAGCCGGAGCCGATGAACGCCGAGGATCCGCTGTTCATCCTCTACACCTCCGGTTCCACCGGCAAGCCGAAGGGCGTGCTGCACACCACCGCCGGTTACCTGCTGTACGCGGCCTACACCCATGAAGCGGTGTTCGACCTGCGCGAGGACGACATCTACTGGTGCACCGCCGACGTCGGCTGGGTCACCGGCCACAGCTACATCGTGTACGGCCCGCTGGCCAATGGCGCCACCTCGCTGATGTTCGAGGGCGTACCGAACTACCCCGATACCTCGCGTTTCTGGAACGTGATCGACAAGCACAAGGTGTCGATCTTCTACACCGCCCCCACCGCCATCCGCGCACTGATGCGCGAGGGCGAGGAGCCGGTGAAGAAGACCTCGCGTGCCTCGCTGCGCCTGCTTGGCAGCGTCGGCGAGCCGATCAACCCGGAAGCCTGGCGCTGGTACTACGAGGTCGTGGGTGACAGCCGTTGCCCGATCGTCGACACCTGGTGGCAGACCGAAACCGGTGGCATCCTGATTTCGCCGCTGGCCGGCGCGATGGATCTGAAACCGGGTTCGGCCACCCTGCCCTTCTTCGGCGTGCAGCCGGCGCTGGTCAATGCCGATGGCGAGATCAAGGACGGCCCGACCGAAGGCAACCTGATCATCCGTGACTCCTGGCCGGGCCAGATGCGCACGGTGTACGGCGACCACCAACGCTTCATCGATACCTACTTCCGCACCTACCCGGGCAGCTACTTCACCGGTGACGGCTGCCGCCGCGACGAAGACGGCTACTACTGGATTACCGGCCGCGTGGACGATGTGATCAACGTGTCCGGCCACCGCATCGGCACCGCCGAAGTGGAAAGCGCGCTGGTCTCGCACCCGAAGGTGGCCGAAGCGGCGGTCGTGGGCTTCCCGCACGACGTGAAGGGCCAGGGCATCTACGCCTACGTCACCCTGGTGGCCGAAGAGGCGCCGAGCGACGAACTGCAGAAGGAACTGGTCGCCTGGGTGCGCAAGGAGATCGGCCCGATCGCCACGCCCGACCATCTGCAGTGGGCACCGGGCCTGCCGAAGACCCGCTCGGGCAAGATCATGCGCCGCATCCTGCGCAAGATCGCCGAGAACGCGCCGGACCAGCTCGGCGACACCTCGACCCTGGCCGATCCGTCGGTGGTGGCCTCCCTGGTGGACGAACGCAAGGTCCGTTGATGACGTGAGCGCAGGCACAGGACGCGCCACGAACGTGGCCGGGAGGAGGGACCCGGCCATGTTCAACCCGTCCTGTGCCAGCCATCACACCGCCCTTTTTCCTGATCGATAAGCTCGACCCATGACCACCCTCCTGATTGCCGATGACCATCCGTTGTTCCGCGAAGCCCTGCGGGGTGCCGTGCAGCGGGTCATTCCGGGCGTTCAACTGTTCGAGGCCGACAGCGTGGAAGCGTTGTATGCGCTGGCCGACCAGCACAACGACGCCGACCTGGTCCTGATGGATCTCAACATGCCCGGCGCACAGGGTTTCAACGCGCTGGTGCACATGCGCTCGCTGCATCCGCACCTGCCGGTGGTGGTGGTCTCCGCACGCGAAGAAGCCACGGTGATGCGCCGCGCACTCGACCACGGCGCACTGGGCTTCATTCCGAAATCCGCTGATTCGGACACCATCGGCCATGCGCTCGGCACCATCCTCGATGGCGAGACCTGGGCGCCGCCGGAAGCACACAACGTGCCGCCGACCGGCAGCGAAGAACGCGAAGTCGGCCAGCGCCTGCGCGAGCTGACCCCGCAGCAGTTCCGCGTGCTGCAGATGCTGGGCGCCGGCCGCTTGAACAAGCAGATCGCCTACGACCTCAACGTCTCCGAAGCAACGATCAAGGCCCACGTCACCGCGATCCTGCGCAAGCTGGGCGTGACCAACCGCACCCAGGCGGTACTGATGGCCGGCAAGCTGGCGATCGACGACGACGCCATCGTGCTGCCGCTGGAAGAAGACTGAGGGTAGTGCCGGCCGCAGGCCGGCAATTGCCCGACGACGCATGAAACCGCTCTGGTAGGTGCCAAGCTTGCTTGGCACGCTTTCGCCGTTGCGCGTGCCGGCCAGCGGCCGGCACTACCAGGTACCGCTGCGCTCGCGATATAGCCATCGCTATAAAAACCAGCCCTGCCTGCGCGTTTCGCTGGAAATGCGCCACGCGCGGATCGCGGTGCTAAGCTTCGCGTCCCCTTGGGGAGTAGCCGGATTCCTACGCAGGAATCGTCCACGTCAACATACTCGGCCAGTGCGCCGTGGCGTGGACAACCATGATGGTTGGCGAGACCAGCGGCCCGCGCGCGCAACATCAGGTTGGGCGCGAGCGCAGGCCGTGCGTCCGTCTTTGCCCGACCTCAGCAGCCGCCAATGTCCCCCATTTCGATCCTCCTGATCGGCTTTGCCATGTCCACCGATGCCTTCGCCGCCGCGATCGGCAAGGGTGCCGCCATGCGCAAGCCGGTGTTCCGTGATGCGCTGCGCGCCGGCATCATCTTCGGTGTCATCGAGGCGATCACACCCATCATCGGTTGGCTGCTAGGCCGCGCCGCGCTGCAGTACGTGGAAGCGTTCGACCACTGGATCGCCTTCGGCCTGCTCGGTGCCCTGGGCATCCACATGATCTACAACGGACTGCGTCCGGACAATGGCGAGGACGATGAAGATCCGGCGCAGCACCACGGTTTCTGGAAGCTCGCGCTGACCGGGTTCGCCACCAGCATCGATGCGATGGCGGTGGGCATCGGCCTGGCCTTCATGGACGTGCATATCGGCGTGATGGCCGCAGTCATCGGCCTGTGCACGCTGACCATGGTCACTGCCGGCATCATGCTGGGCCGCGTGCTCGGCAGCATGGTCGGCAAGCGCGCCGAGATCATCGGTGGTGTGATTCTGGTGATCATCGGTGCGACGATCCTGTATGAACACCTGCACGGCGTGGGATAACGTGCCGGCGATTGCGAGGTTGCCGGCCAGCGGCCGGCACTACCGGCGCGTCATCCGCGTGTGGCGTGGATTCAGTCGTTGTTGCGGGTATCGCGCAGCGCGCCCAGGAACGCGCGCAGCGAGGCTGGCTTGATCGGCTTGGTCAACAGGCGATAGCCACGCTCGCGTGCCATCCGCTTCAGTTCATCGCGACCATCCGCGGTCAGCAGCGCACCGGGCAACGGATAGCCCGCCGCCTCGCGCAATGCCACCAGCGCGTCCAGGCCATCCAAGCGATCATGCAGGTGATAGTCCACCAGCATCACCTGGGGACGCTCGGCAATCTTCTGCAATGCCTGGTCCACCGTCGATGCAGTGATCACCTGCACCTGCCAGCGCCCCAGCAGCGCGCGCATGCCATCGAGGATTTCCTCGTCGTTGTCCACGCACAGCACGCGCAGGCCCGCCAACGAATCGCTGCGGACCGGCGCGGCTGTCTGCGCCGAGGCAACCGCTTCGGTATAGCCCGGCAGCGGGGCAACTCGCGGCAGGATGATCGAGAACATCGAGCCGCTGCCGACCCGGCTGCGCGCGTTCAAGCGATGATCGAGCAGGCGTGAGATGCGCTGGCAGATCGACAGGCCCAGTCCCAGACCCTGCTCGCCCCAGTCGAACGGCTGCTGGTAGCGGTGGAACTCGTCGAAGATCTGCCGCATGTGATGCTCGGGAATGCCGGGGCCGGTATCCCACACCTGCAATTCCACTTCATCGCCGCGCTGTCGCACCGCCAGCACGATGCGACCCTGCCGCGTGTAGCGCAGCGCATTGGCAAGGAAGTTCTGCAGTACACGGCGCAGCAGGCGACGATCGCTGCGCACCCAGGTGGTACGCGCGAACAGATCCAGTCGCAGCCCGCGTCCCGCCGCGACCGGCGTGTACTGGGCGGCCAGCTCGCGCATCAGCGCACTGACATCGAATTCGCCGATCACCGGATGCAGGCCGCCGGCATCCAGCCGCGACACGTCCAGCAGCCCGTCCAGAAGCTCCTCAGCCGCGCGCAGCGATGCGTCCACGCGTTCGGCAAGATGCCGCTGCTCGTCGCTGACATGGTCACTGTCGCGCAGCGCCGAGGCGAACAACCGTGCCGCGTTCAACGGCTGCAACACGTCATGGCTGATCGCGGCCAGGAAGCGGGTCTTGGATTGCTGCGCGACTTCTGCAACATGCGAGCGCTCGGCCACACGTTGTTCCAGCGTCTCGTTCGCCTCCAGAAGCGCACGCTCGGCATGCTTGTAGTCGGTGATGTCGTTGTAGCTGGTGACGTAGCCGCCGCCGGGCAGCGCCTGGCCACGCATTTCGATCACCTTGCCATCGCTGCGGGTGCGCTCGAACACGTGCGGCGAACCGGCGCGCATATAGCCAATGCGCCGATTGATCTGCACTTCGATGTCGCCCTCGCCCAGCTCACCACGCTCGGCGTTGTACCGGATCAGGTCCGCCACCGGGCGGCCCACGTAGAGCATGCCATCGGGGTAGCCGAACATGTCCTGGTAGCGCCGGTTCCAGGCAGTCAGGCGCATGTCCGGGTCGACCACGCTTACGCCGGCGCTGATGTTTTCCAGCGTGGTCGACAGGATCTCGCGGTTGAAGCGCAGTTCCTGTCCCGCTTCGTCCAGCACCGCCACCACTTCGCCCAGGTCCATACCCGAGCCACGCAGCAGGCTGGTCAGCAGCAGGCGCGCGGACGCTGCGCCGATGGACGCCGCCAGCAGGCGCTCGGTGAATTGAACCCAGGGACGGTCGGCAGGCGCAGAGGATTGCAGCTCGCGTCCCAGCGACTGCGCCTGTTCGAAGAACGAGCGCCGTGCATGGCGTTCGCCGACCACGCGCGAGGCCAGTGCCAGCAGGTCACCCACGTGTACATGGCCCGGCCAACCACCGGCCACTGACGGCCGCTCGGCGTAGGGGTCGAGAAAAGGTGCAGCGCGCAGGCGCTCATCCACGCCGGGGCGCCAACGCGCCGATACCAGCATCATCGTCGCCGCATTGACCAGCAGTGACCAGAACGTGCCGTGGGTCAGCGGGTCCCAGCCGGTCATGCCGAACAGCTGCTGCGGGCGCAGCCAGGTGATGCCGAAGGGTCCGTTCTGCACCCAGCCCGCATCCATCCAGCCGGCCATGGTCATCGCCGGCAGCAGCAGGGTGTACAGCCAGGTGGCGAAGCCGAGCAACATGCCGGTCTCGACGCCACGACGGCTGGCACCTCGCCAGTACAGGCCACCGATCAGGCCCGGCGCGAACTGTGCCACCGCGGCGAAGGCCATCAGCCCATACGAGGCCAGGGTGCTGTCGTTGCTGCTGCTGCGGTAGTAGCTGTAGGCCATCAGCGCCAGCAGCAGGATCGCCAGGCGGCGGATCCACAGCACCCGCGAGGCGACGTCGGCCGCTTCCTGGTGATCACCACTGCGACGCAGCAGTACCGGCATCACCAGGTCGTTGCTGACCATCGTCGCCAGCGCGATCGAGGAGACGATGACCATGCCGGTGGCGGCAGAGAAGCCGCCGATATAGGCAATCAATGCCAGCGCGTTGCGGCCCTCGGCCAGCGGCAATGCCAGCACCATCGAGTCGTCGGCCACGCCGCTTCCGGTGCCGAACAGGCTGACACCGGCAGTGGCAATCGGCAGCACCATCGCCGAGATCAGCACCAGGTAGCCGCCGAACATCCAGCGCGCGCGGCGTACATCGCGCACGTCACCGCACTCGACCACCGCCACGTGGAACTGGCGCGGCAGGCAGATGATGGCCAGGAAACTGAGCAGGGTCTGCGACAGGAAGCCCACCGGCGGCAGCCCGGTGAACAGCGTATGCACCGATTCCACCACTGCTTCGTTGCGGTCGCTGAGCCAGACGTAGGCGAACACGCCCACCGCCACCATTGCCACCAGCTTGATCACCGATTCCAGCGCGATCGCCAGCATCATGCCGTGGTGGTGTTCGGTGGCATCCACCTGGCGGGTGCCGAACAGGGTGGCGAACAGCGCCATCAGCAGCGCCACATACAGCGCCGGATCGCTGAAGAATCCGGTTGGCCCGGTGTTGCCGGTCAGCACCTGCAGGCTCATCGCCACCGCTTTGTACTGCAGGGCGAGGTAGGGAATGATGCCGATCAGGGCGATGATCGCCACCAGCGCGGCCAGCCGCCGCGAGCGGCCGAAGCGCGAGGAAATGAAGTCGGCGATGGAGACCACGTTCTGGCTGCGTGCGATCAGCGCCAGGCGCTCGATGATGCGCCAGCCGAACAGCAGCAGCAGCAGCGGGCCGATGTAGATCGGCAGGTAACCCACGCCGTTGCGCACGGCGGTGCCGACTGCGCCATAGAAGGTCCACGACGAGCAGTACACCGCCAGTGCCAGGCTGTAGACCACCGGTCGCAGCCACGGCCGGTCCGGGTACATCGGCCGACGGTCGCCCCACCACGCCACGCCGAACAGCAGCGCGGCATAGGCAACCGAGACCAGCAGCAGGATCCAGCTGGAGACCACGCGTGCGTTTCCGTCAGGACAGGGGCCAGTAGATCACGACCGTTGGTCGTGATGGTAGATCACGACGGTGGCTCACGACCGTTGACCCGTCTGGTAGGTCACGACCGTTGGTCGTGACGGAGGCCTCAGTGCCCACTAACAGTGGGCACCCACCAGAGGAGGCGGGCAGTGGGCACCCACCAGAGGAACGGGCACCCACCAGATGGAAAGGTGGGTACCCCCACCAGGAAACGGTGGGCACCTACTGGGAACCGACCTTATTCCGCCGGAACGCCCATTTCCTTCAGCAGCTCCGGTGCCGGGTAGACCTTGGCCAGCAGCCAGCGCAGGTAGCGCATGTCCACGTGCACCGCGCGCTTGTAGCGCGGGTCGAACCACCAGCTGGCACTGACCGACTCCCAGTTGCTGTCGAAGTTCAGGCCGATCAGTTCGCCCTTGGCGTTGAGCACCGGCGAGCCGGAGTTGCCGCCGGTGGTGTCCAGGTTGGTCAGGAAGTTGACCGTCTGCGTCTTCAGCGCCGGGTCGGCGGTGCTGCCGAAGTCGCCCTTGGCAATCGCGGCCAGCAGCGGCTTGGGTGCGTCGAACGGATAGGCGTTGGTGTTCTTCTCGACGATGCCGGCCACGGTGGTCACCGGCGAATAGGTCACACCATCACGCGGATGCAGCGCCTCGACCTTGCCATAGCTGATGCGCAGGGTGCGATTGGCATCCGGGTACACGGCGCGGCCCTGCTTGGCACGCCAGGCGAACAGCGCCTGCATGTAGGCCGGGCGCAGGCGCAGCTGCTCGCCTTCGCGGGTTTTGCTCTCGTTCTCGATGCGCAGCTGCGCAGCCACCAGCGGGCCAGCCACGGCGATCAGCGGGTCGGCGGCCAGCGCCTTGCCTTCGCGGGCAGCGGTGAAACGGGACAGACGCTGCGCTTCGTCACCCAGCTGGGTGCCGGCGTACAGCGTGTCCAGCGCCTTGGCCAGCTGCTCCGGAGTACGGCCGAACGCAGCATCGAACTCGGCCACGCGCTGCGCGTCCGGCAACTGCTGGTAGCGGGTCAGCAAGGTGGTCAGCAGTGCCTTCTCGACCTCAGGTGCATAGCGACGCTGCACCTGCTTCAGCACGCCCTCGATCATCGCCTGGTCGCGCTGTTGGTAGCCGGTTTCGCGCTGTGCGTCCGGCTTGACCGATTCGATGCGCAGCCGCTCCAACAGCAGCGCCGAGCGCAGCAGCTGGCTCTGCATCGCCATCTGGTCCAGCAGCAGGTCACGCTCGCCCACCGCCGCGCCTTGCGACAGGTTGGCCAGCAGCGCCTTGATGTCGCCCTGGTACTTGCGGTCGGTGGCGGCCAGCATCGCCGTCTCGTCGGCGGCACGTTGCGCCTTGGCATCACTGCGCAGCAGGCCTTCCAGCTCACCGGCGGCACGCTTGCGGTTGTTCTTCAGCGACTGCAGCTGCGAGGCATAACGGGTACGCGCCTGCGCATCCTTGGCACTGGCCGCCTCGATGGTGTCGATCATCTGCTGGAACACCGACACCCGGCGCGGCAGCACGGTATCGATCTGGCCCGCGAATTCGGCGGCGGTGCGATGGCGGTAGGTGATGCCCGGGTAGCCGGCCAGCATCGCGTAATCGCCTTCCTTCGGGCCTTCCACCGACATCTGCAGGTGCGCCGGCGCCTGATAGGGCACGTTGTCCTTGCTGTACGCCGCCGGCTTGCCGTCCTTGCCCACGTAGGCACGCAGCAGGGTGAAGTCGCCGGTGTGGCGCGGCCACATGAAGTTGTCGATCTCATCGCCGTAGTTGCCGATCGCGCGCGGCGGTGCGTAGACCAGGCGCACGTCGCTCAGTTCCAGCTGGGCGATGCGGTAGAAGTCGGTGCCGTAGTACATGTTGGCCACCGAGCAGCGCACGCTGCCGTCCTTCTCGCACTCGGCCACGATCTGCTTGCTGGCCGCATCCACCGCGTCGAAGTAGGCGCGGCCGGTCTTGCCCTTGGCCTGTGCCAGCACCTGGTCGGTCACCTTGTCGAAGCCGACGGTGACCAGCACGCGGAAGTCCGGGTTGGCTGGGCGCTCGTCGGCGCGCCCGTTGGCGATGAAGCCGTCGTTGATGAAGTTGTGCTCGGGCGAGCTGTTGTACTGGATCACGCCCATCGCCACGTGGTGGTTGGTCAGCAACAGGCCATCGGCGGACACGAACGAACCGGTGCCGCCACCGGCGCGCACCACGGCGCTCAGCGGCGGCGCCGTCACGTTGGCCAGATCGGCCGGGTTGCCCTTGAATCCGGCCGCCTGCAGTGGCTTGGCCAGCTCCGGCAGCTGGGTCGGCATCCACATGCCTTCATCGGCTTGGGCGCCGGCGGCGAGGGTCAGGCCGAGGGCCAGGGCGGTGGGGAGGGCTTTGCGTGGCGACATGAGGCAATCCGGTACGACAGAACAGCCCGGGACCATAGCCGCTGGGGCGCTGTCGGGCAACGCCCGATAGTCAGGTATGCGCCGCGCTCCTACAATCGCCGCTTTTCTGCACATCGGACGTCAGCAGATGATCGTCGGTATCGATCTGGGCACCACCCATTCCCTCATTGGCATCCACGCTGCGGAGGGGCCGCAGTTGTTCCCCAACGCCCATGGCGAGTTGCTTACCCCCTCCGTGGTCAGCCTCGACAACGACACCGTGCTGGTGGGGCAGCCAGCCCGTGACCGCCTGGTCAGTCATCCGCAGCAGACCGTGGCCCATTTCAAACGCTGGATGGGCAGCGATCGCGAGACCCGCCTGGGCAACCGCACGTTCCGTGCCGAGGAGTTGTCGGCACTGGTCCTGCGCTCGCTGCTGGCCGACGCCGAGGCAGCGCTGGGCTGCAAGGTCGAAGAAGCGGTCATCAGCGTGCCGGCGTATTTTTCCGATGCGCAGCGCAAGGCGACGCGGGTTGCCGGCGAACTGGCTGGCATCCGAGTCGAGCGCCTGATCAACGAACCCACTGCCGCCGCGCTTGCCTATGGCCTGCAGCAGCAGAGCGAGGAAAGCCGCGTGCTGGTGCTGGACCTGGGCGGCGGCACCTTCGATGTGTCGGTCCTGGAGATCTTCGACGGCGTGATCGAGGTGCATGCCAGCGCAGGTGACAACTACCTGGGTGGTGAAGATTTCCTGCAGGTTCTGGTGCAGGCATTCCACGCTGAAGCGGGCGTCGCCGCTGGCGACCTGTCCAACGCCGAACAGGCACAGCTCCTTCGAAGGCTGGAGTTGTTCAAGCGCGAGCTCAGCAATCAGGGGCAGGCCCGCTTGCAGCTGCCCCTGGCCGGTGCCGAGCGTACCTGGCAGCTGGATGAAACACGCTATGCCGCATTGTGCGAACCCCTGCTGCAACGCATGCGGGCACCGATCGAGCGCGCCATCCGCGATGCCCGCCTCAAACCCGAAGCACTGGACGACATCGTGCTGGTCGGGGGCGCCGTGCGCATGCCGATGGTCAGCAAGCTGGCCACCCGCGTCTTCGGCAGGCTGCCGCTGCGCCATATCCATCCAGACCAGGCCATTGCGCTGGGCGCGGCGGTCGCTGCCGGCCTGAAGGCGCGCGACGCATCGTTGCGCGAAGTCGTACTGACCGACGTCTGCCCCTACACACTGGGGACTCAGGTATCCCGCCGTGATCCCTCCGGCGGCGAACGCAGCGGCTATTTCCATCCGATCATCCAGCGCAACAGCGTGGTGCCGGTCAGCCGCGAGGACCGCTTCTACCCGCTGCATGAGCAGCAGCAGGCCATCCGCATCGACGTCTTCCAGGGCGAGAGCCCGACGGTGGACCGCAACATCAAGCTGGGCGAGCTGAACGTACCCCTGACCCACCGTGGCCCGCTGCACGAGCGCAGCGTGACCGTCCGCTTCACCTACGATGTCAACGGCCTGTTGCAGGTGGAAGTGACCGAAGACGCCACGAGCCGCCGACATGAACTGGTGCTGGAGCAGAACCCCGGCCTGTTGACCGCGGAAGAAATCCAGCAGCGCCTGCAGGCATTGCAGGCCCTCAAGGTCCACCCGCGCGACGCGCAGCAGAATCTCGCCGTCATCGCCCGCGCTGAACGCCTGTATGAGGAACTCATTCAGCAGCGCGAGCCCCTGCAGGCGTGGCTGGCGCACTTCCGGCACGCACTGGAAAGCCAGGATGCAACGCTGATCAATCGCCAGCGCCGCGAGCTTGCCGACGCGCTTGATGCACTGGAAGCCGGCGCATGAGCTGGGGCCTGGATGTTCTTGAGCTGGACACAGATGCCGACGAGCGCGCGATCAAACGCGCCTACGCCAAGCGCCTGCGGGTAACCCGTCCCGACGATGACCCGGTGGCCTTCCAGCAGCTTCACGAGGCCTACCAGGCCGCGTTGGAATGGGTGCGTGCCGAATCGATGGCGGGCGATGACCTGGACGACGGATGGTTGGACGCCGAGCCCGATAACGCGCTTGAGGTGGCCGTCACCGGGCAGCCGCCGATGCCGTTGGTGCACGAATACTCCCCGCCGCGTGTACCGCCGGGAGCGCCGGTGCTGCTGCGCGCACAGCCGCCGCTGGAGCTTGAAGGTGCGGTGGACGTACCGGCCAACGCGCAGCGCATTCTCTGTGAGGCCCGCCTGCAGCCGGCCGATGCATTCGGTCCCTGGCTCGACGCCACGCCCATCCTGTGGTCACTGCGCTACAAGCCTCTGGTTGGCCATGCGCTGCTGAATGAACTGGTGCGCGGCAAGGACGCCATCTGTGCCGCCAACATGGAACTCCTGGTGCGTTGCTTCGGCTGGGATGACGTGCACGATGGCGTGGACCCGGACAACCTGGCCGCCATCCGCGCACGCGTTGATCGTCGCTGGACGGTGCAGTCAGGTGATCCCGCACAGATCAACGCAGCCCTGCATCGGGAAGGCAGCCTGCAGATGGCACCGGTCACCGCGGAACGCTGCCTGCGCTACCTGTCCAAGCCATGGCGCGCAGGGTGGGCGCTGTGGCGCGCCGTGCTGCCCGATCATGTCACCGACATCAACAGGATGATGGACGCGCTTGAGCAGAGCGGCGTCGAACAGCTGCCTGCCTATTGGGATCCACGCCAGGTCGCCTTCTGGCGCAGCCTCGTGGACGTGAGCCAGGTCAACCGCTGGCGCTGCCTGCTGGGGATGCTGCGCGGGACCCTGATGGGTGCGCTTACCGCCATGCTGCCGTTGCTGATCGCGGTGGGGCCCATCCTCGAAGGCACTGCCCGTGACACGCGAGAGTATGTCCAGGCCGCCGTCGGTACATGCGCCGCATTCGCTCTGATCGGCGTGCTGTGGCCGTCGCTTCGCTGGGGGATGCGCCAGCTCACCCTGGATCACAGCCATACACGCGCCGGTCTGCTGCTGGCACTGCCTGCGCCGCTGATGGCCATCGCCAGCCTGGTGCTGATCCACGGGCTGGGTCAACGCGTCGAGGGTACCTTGATGGTCTTCCCGGCGCTGGCGCTCGCTACCGCGCGCTGGTGGCGACGGGTTGGCTACCGGATCGACTTCCGGATCCGCTATGCCGTGTTCCTGATGCTGGCCCTGTTCATCGCCGAAGCGGGCGCTGTGCTGGTACTGGGATACTGGCTGTGGGAGTTCGCACAGGACCGCCGCAGCCGCGCGGAAACCGCGCGACGCTAGCAGGCAGCGCCGGGCTCACCCCGGCGTCACCGCAGCCACGCATGGCGTGGCTCTACTTCTCCCGCCGCCAGTTCAGCGAACCGCGGTTTTCCACCGTGCTCGATTCCACTTCAACGTCGAAGCCGCGGCGCAGCAGGTACTTCAGTGTGATCACCGAACCGGCACCGACCAGCGACACGCCGTAGCCCACGTACAGCTTGGGCGAGATGTACTTGCCGACGCCGATGACCGAACCGCCCAGCGCGCGCGACTGGCTGACGCCGGCATCGTCCAGGCCGAGCTTGGCACCCAACTGCGACGCCAGCAGGCCGCTGCCGGCCGACAGCGCGGCCGATGCGGCATTCACCTGCTGGGTCTGGTCGCTGCTGGCACCGGTCAGGCTGCGGCCCAGCACCAGGTAACCCAGTGCTTCGGACTGCGACATCGCCGGATCGGACCAGACATCGGCACGTGGCTGCTGCGCGCGTCCGGTCACGTCGATACCGGCGGTGACATCACCGATCCGGCGCTCGGCGCGGATGTTGATGCGCGGGTCGGACACCGCGTTGTAGTTCCAGTTGAGGTTGCCGCGGGTGATGGTCAGGTCCTGGCCATAAGCCTTGTAGCGGCCACTGACTTCCAGTCCGCCGTTGGCGGTCATCTCGCGGCCGGGCTTGGCCCAGACCTGCATCTTGCCGGTCAGCGCGCCCTTCAGGCCGAAGCCGGTCATCTTGACCTTGTCGCCCAGACTGACGGTCAGCTCCATGTCCAGCGGCGAGGTGCGCGACTCTTCCGGGTCGGCCGGGTCCAGCACCACTACGTCTTCAGACACCGAGGTGCCACGGTCCAGGCGCTCCAGATCGATGTCGGCCTCGGGCACGTGCACCGTTCCGCGCAGCTCCATCGCGGCCTTGGCCAGGGTGAAGTCCAGGTTGGGATTGGCGACGATGCGCAGTTCGCTGGTATTGGACAGCAGCACGTTCTCGCCGTGGATCTTCAACTGCAACGGCTGTGCATCGCCGAACCAGGACAGGCCGCCGTCGACATACAGCGTGCCCTTGCCCGAATTGGCCTGCGCGGTGATCTTGGCCGAACCATCGGGCTGTGCGACGAAGCTGCCCTTGCCCTGGTCGAAGGTCAGGCCCAGTGCCGGGAACTCGCCCTTGAAGTTGCTCAGCTGCGCGTCACCCCCCAGCGACGGCTGTCCGCGCGTGCCACGCAGGCTCACGTGGCCTTCGATCAGGCCGGTCGGGCGCACCACGTCCGGCGAGAACAGCTCCAGCCAGTACAGGCGCGACATGTTGAGGTAGAGCTCGCCGTTGAGCGGCGCACTGGGCTCCCAACCGGTCTGCATCTTCGCATCGACGAAGCCGTTGCCCTGGAAGCCCATGCCCAGGTAGCCCTTGATGCTGGCCGGGGTCATGTCCAGCTTCAGCGAGAACTGGTCGTAGCGCACCAGCTCGCCACGGTTGGCATCGGTACCCACGCTGCTGTTGCGGTTCTCGCCCAGGCGTACGCCGCCTTCCTTCGAGCGCACTTCCACGTGGCCTTCCCAGGCGTTGCCGCGCGGACGGATCTGCGCGTCCAGGCTGACATCGCCACGCAGATAGATGCGGCGTCCTGACTGCGGCGGCAACCACGGCTGCACCAGCGCAAGCGGCAGCGCATCACTACGCACCACCAGGCCCTCACGCGGCCAGTTGGCCTGTGCGCACAGTGCGCCGCTGCTGGCAGCGGCCAGGCAGGCTTCGGACAACGTGTAGGTGCTGCCGTTGATGGCGAACGCCGCGGGTGCACGCAGCGACCAGGCATCGCCCTTCACCGGTGCGATGCGCAGCGATGCCAGCTCGCCACGCCATTGCGTGCCCTGCTGGCGCACGCTGCCCTGCAGCTCGATCGCGCCCAGTTCGTTGCGGGTCTGCGCGGCCAGGCGCAGGTTGGAGACACTGCCCTGCGCATCGATGTTCAAGCGCTCCAGCAGCATGCCGGCGTTGACCTGCTGGCCCTGTATCGCCAACGTGCCACTGTCGCCACGCCACGGCAGGCGGCCCTTGATGCTCAGGCTTTCAGCGCCGTAACCGTCCCAGTTGAGATTGTTGCCGACCAGGTCGGCGGTGATGTCCGGCGCATCGCGCGGGCCCTTCACCTGCACCTGGCCGCGCAGGCCACCATCGGCGCCAGGCAGCAGGTCGCTCAGCTGCAGTGGTTCGAAGCGCGCATCGATGTCCAGGCGGTCGCCGACCTTGCCCGAGGCGGTCACCCGGCTGCTGCCGACGGCCAGTTTCAATTCACCCTGGCCCTGCTCGCCCTGCAGGGCGAACTTGCCTTGTGCATCCACGTTGCGCTGGCGCAGGGTGCCCTTCAGCGAGGGCAGGTCCACCGTGGCCTCCAGCGTGCCCGCAGTGCCCGGCGGCGCGTTGGCCGGCGGCGGCAACTGACGTCCCTTGGACGCGAGATTGCCGGACAGGCGGCCATCCCAGCCCGGCGCGAAGTAGCCCGGATCGAAATCCTTCAGCGTGGCCTTGGCATCCCAATCCAGCTGCGGCGCCCAGGCCACCTTGCCTTCCACCTGCAGCTGGCCACCCGGAGTCTGCGCCTGCAGTTCGCGGATCTCAGCGGCCTGATCGTTGCCACGCACATCGAAGCGCAGCTGCGCCTTCTGCTTTTCGCGTTCGACATCGGCGCGACCGATCGCCGCCCACGCCTTCAAGGTACCGGCAAGGCCGAAGCGCGCTTCCTTCAGCGTCACCGGCACCGGCGAACTGCCGGCGGTGTTCGGGTCCGGCGCCGGCACCCAGGTCAGGTTCTGCGCGATCACCGAGAAGTTCAGCTTCTGCTGGTCTTCTTCGCTGAAATCGGCGGTACCTTCCAGGCGCGCTTCGCCGCCGAGGCCCTTGACCACCAGCGGCGAGACCTTCAGCACCTGATCCTGCAGCGACACCACCGACGGCGCCAGCTCCAGCTCCTGCTCGCCCTGCTTCACCCGGCCATGCAGGTTGGCATTACCGCCCTTGCCGGCGGCAGTGAAATCCAGTGCCAGCGGCGCGATGGCCGAGCTGGCCAGTGCCGGCGACAACAACGCAAGGTCCAGCTCGTCGCTGCGCACGGTCGCGTTCCAGGTCGGATCGGTGCGGCCATCGAACACCAGCATTGCGTGCAGCGGCTTCGGCGCGCGGCCGGCCAGCGCCACCTCCATATGCGCCAGATCACCGCGCGCGACCAGGCCGACCGTGGCCGCGGTCCGTCCGCGCGGTGCCGGCAGCACCGCGGTGACGGTGACGTCGGTGTCGTAATCCTTGGCCGGGATGTAGCGGCCCTGGGCAGTGAAATTGCCCATGTCGCTGTCCACCACCAGCTTGCGTGCCTGGAACTCGCCATTGGCGATCTCGATGCCACCGCGCACGCGGCTGATGTCGATCACCGGCTCGTTGGCCTGGCTGATGCGGAAGCCATCGATGGCGATCACATCGGCCTGGATCGCCAGCGGCATCTCGATCTGCGGCAGCGAATCGGGCCACGACGGCAGCTTGAACGGCTCATCGCTCTTGGCCAGATTGAGCGTGGCGTTGGTCAGTTCCAGCTTGTCCAGCAGCAGCTTGCGGCCCAGCAGCGGGCGCAGGTCCGGCTCCAGGTGCGCGCGCTCGGCGTGGAAATGGATGTCGTCGTAGCGGAAGTCGACGTTGTAAAGGGTCAGCGGTCCGGCCACCGGGCCATCGACCTTGTCCCAGGTGAAACTGGCACCCACTGGCAGGCGTGCCACCACCTGCGCCAGCAGCACATCGCGGCCGGCCACTGTCTGCAGCAGCCAGTACACGGCCAGCAGGGCGACCAGCACCAGACCGACCACACCCGCGCCGGACCATGCCCAGAAACGGCGACGGCGGTAGAAGCGCACGCGCCGCGGCGGCGTGTTCGGCGACGGGGTCGGTGCGGGCGTGCTCACAGGTCCGCTCCGATGTTGAGGTACAGCTGGAACTGCGAATCCGGGTTGTTCAGGCCGTGCGCGATATCCACCCGCACCGGGCCCACCGGCGATTTCCAGCGCACGCCGAAGCCGACACCAGTATGCAGGTCGATGTTGGTATCGAAGGCGCTGCCGGTATCGACAAACACCGCCGCTCCCCACGGACCGCCATTGAAGTAATGCTCGTATTCGGCCGAACCGACCACCAGGTGCTTGGCACCCAGCGCGTACTTGTCGGGTTTCGGCGTGCGCGGGCCGACCTCACGGTAGGCATAGCCACGGATGCTGCGATCGCCACCGGCGAAGTAGCGCAGGCTGGGCGGCATCGCCACCAGGTCACTGGTCCAGGTGGTGCCGCCTTCGCCGCGCAGGATCAGGCGGTTGGTTGGTCCCACCGGGATGTACCAGCGCAGCACCGCATTGGCCTGCACGAAGCTGGTGTCCGAACCGACGCCTTCGACGCCGGCACGTACCGTCGCCGTGCCGCTGATGCCGCTGCGCGGGAACAGCTCGTCGTCCACCTTCACGTAATCGGCCACGATCTGCGGGTAGACCAGCGTGGACGTGTTGTAGACCGCATCGGTGAATTCGGTGCCCGAGGCATAGCGCCAGCGCTCGCGCAGCGCGTTGATCGAGGCGATGGCGGTCCAGTTCTCGTTGATCTCGCCGCTGCGGCTGGCGATCAGCTTGAAGTTGCGCAGATCGATGTAGTCGGTCTGCTCGTCGTAGGCACTGGCCGCGAAGGTGTACCAGCCATCAAGCCAGTTGAACGCCGGGATGCGGTAGCTGGTGATCAGGCTCTTGCGCTTCTGCGCATAGTCCAGCTGGGTGTTCATCTTGTGGCCACGGCTGTTCAGATAGCGCCGTTCAAGGCCACCGCGCACACCGGCGCCACTTTCGCTGCCGTAGCTCAGACCGTAGGAATAGATGCTGCGCTTGGCCCGCGTCAGCTTCACATCGACCGGCACCTCGCCATTTTCATCGGCCTGGTCCGGGCGCGGCTGAATGTCGATCACGCTGAAGTAATCGAGCTTGGTCAGCGACTCGCGCAGGCGATCCAGCTTGCCTTCGTGGAAGTAGCTGCCCTGGTCCCAGTACACCAGCGGGTCGAACAGCTTGTCGTCGAAGTAGTTCTGCTCGAAGGTCACCGGCCCCATGTTGTAGCGGCGGCCGCTGTCCCAGGTCAGGTCGATGTCGGCGGCGTTGTCCGCGCGGGTGATCTGCACCTGGCGCTGGGTGTAGTCGGCGTCGAAGTAGCCACGCTCGGCCAGGCGCCGGGTCACGGTGATCTTGCTGGCTTCGTACTGGGTATGTTCGAAGCGCTGGCCCTTGCGCGGCTTGAATGCGGCCAGGTCGTCCTGCAGGTACTGGTCGTACATCGCCGGGCCGGTGATGTCGATATGCTCGCGGCGCACCAGCACCGGCTGGCCCTTGTCCACGTGGATCTGCACGGTGACGTGCTCGTCCTGGCGCGGTGCCTCGACCTTGATCACCGGGTTGTAGTACCCGAACGGTTCCAGCGCCTGGCGGGTCTGCCGCTCAGCCTGCGACAGCAGGTATTCAAGGCGGGATTCGCCCTGTTCCTTGCCGATCGTGTCGTACAACGACAGCGATTCCTGGATGTTCTCGATGATTGCGGCGTCGTCGCCCTTGTCCAATCCCTTGATGTCCACCTTGTCGATGGTGCCGCGCGCATGGACCACGGACGTGGCGCAAAGCGAGAGGACCATCAGCGGCAGGGCGTATTTCGTTGGCTGCATGCGGCACAGCATACCGACCGGAGGTGACGATGCGAAATGCATCACGTGTTTCGGGATCGGTTGTTAAGTGGCGGTCAAAATACGCGCCTTTGTGGCGATCATCGTGATTGCAACCGAAGATGCCGGTAGCCAGCTCCCGGTAGTGCCGGCCGCTGGCCGGCACGCCAGTAGATCCACGCCATGCGTGGATGGTGTTCCGATCAGCTCGACAGGTGCTCGATCGCCGCGACCTTGCCCAGGCGCTCGCCCAGCATCGTCAGCAGCGCCAGGCGGTTGCCGCGCAGTGCCGGATCCTCGGCATTGACCATCACCCCGTCGAAGAACGCATCGACCTGCGGACGCAGGCGGGCCAGGCGGGCCAGCACGGCCACGTAGTCCTTCTGGTGCAGGCTGGCGCCGGTATCGTCGATGGCTGCAGTCACAGCTTCCGCCAGCGCGCGCTCGGCATCTTCCTGCAGCAGGGCCGCATCGATCTGGCCCGGAATATCACCTTCGGCCTTGCGCAGGATGTTGCGGATGCGCTTGTTGGCCGCTGCCAGCGCCTCGGCTTCCGGCAGCGCGGCGAAGATCCCGATCGCGTCCAGACGGCGGTCGAAGTCGTACAGCGAGACCGGCTTCAGCTCGGCCACCGCGTTGAAATGGCTGGCCGGCACGCCCTTGTCGCTGTAATAGCCCTTCAGGCGGTCGAGGATGAAGTCGTACAGCTCAGCCACGTCGGCCTGCACGTTGCGCGCGACCAGCCCGGCATTGGCGCTGGCCAGCAGCGCGCGCAGGTCCAGCTCGAAGCCGCTTTCGATGATCGTGCGGGCCAGGCCCAGCGCGTTGCGGCGCAGGGCGAACGGATCCTTGTTGCCGGTTGGCTTCAGGCCCGCGGCGAAACCGCCGGCCAGGGTGTCCACACGCTCGGCGATCGCCAGCACCTTGCCCAGCGGCGACAGCGCGATGTCATCGCCACCGAAGCGCGGCTGGTAGGCCTCGTCGATGGCCAGCGCCACCTCCGGCGACTCGCCACCGGCCACCGCGTAGTGGCGACCAGCGATGCCCTGCAGTTCCGGGAACTCATTGACCATGCGCGACTGCAGGTCGTTCTTGGCCAGCTGCGCGGCACGCTTGGCCAGCACCGGGTCGGCCCCCACCTGCGCGGCGATCACCTCGGCCAGCGCTGCCACGCGCGCGACCTTGTCGGCCACGCTGCCCAGCTTGGCCTGGTAGGTCACCGTCTTCAGGCCCTCGCCCATCGCCTGCAGGCCCTGCTTCAGGTCTTCATCGAAGAAGAACTTGGCATCGGCGAAACGCGGACGGATCACACGCTCGTAGCCCTTGGCCACTTCGGCCACGTCCTTCGATTCGATGTTGGCAATGCCGATGAACTTCTCGGTCAGCTTGCCGCCGTCATCCAGCACCGGGAAGAACTTCTGGTTGATCTCCATCGTCTCGATCAGCGCTTCCTGCGGCACCGCCAGGAACGCGCGCTCGAAGCTGCACAGCACCGCGGACGGCCACTCGACCAGGTTCACCACCTGCTCCAGGTTGTCCTCGGTGATGCGCGCGCTGCCACCGGCGGTGGCTGCAGCGGCTTCAACCTCGGCGACGATGCGCTGGCGACGCTCGGCTGGATCGACCAGCACGAAGGCGGCGCGCAGCGATTCGACATAGTCCTGTGGCTGGGTCAGCCACACGGTCTTGTCGTGCAGGAAGCGGTGGCCTCGGCTCATGCGGTCGGCCTTCAGGCCGAACAGTTCGGCCTCGACCACATCACCGCCGTGCAGCAGCACCAGCCAGTGCACCGGGCGGGCAAAACCCCAGCTGTGGTCACCCCAGCGCATCGGCTTGGGAATGGGCATGCCGGCGATGGCCTCGCGCAGGATCTCCGGCAGCAGCGCAGCGGTACGCGCGCCCGGGGTCACCGCACGGTGCACGAAGCGCTCACCCTTGTTGTCGGTGGTCTTCTCCAGCGCGGTCCAGTCGATCCCGGCCTTGGCCGCGAAACCCTGCAGTGCCTTGGTCGGCTGGCCTTCGGCGTCCAGCGCGATGTTCAGATACGGGCCCAGCACTTCACTGTGCTGTTCGGGCTGCTCCAGGCCAACGCCCGGCAGCAGCACGGCCAGACGGCGCGGGGTCGACAGCGGGCGTGCATCGCCCAGCTCCAGTTCGACGCCGCGCTTGCGCAGGCCGTCGACAACACCATCGAAGAAGGCCTGGGCCAGGCCGGGCAGTGCCTTGACCGGCAACTCTTCGGTGCCCAGTTCAATCAGCAGGGGAGACAGTTGGCTCATCGGTGCAATCCTGTGGTGGGGGCGCAGCGCGCGACGCGACCGGCGCCCTTGGGGGAAGGGGTGAAACGCGTGATGGGAAAACGGGCCGTCAGGCCTACTTCGCGCCCGGGAAGCCCAGCTTCTCGCGCTGCTCGTAGTAGGCCTTGGCCACCGCCTGGGCCAGCGCGCGCACGCGCAGGATGTAGCGCTGGCGTTCGGTCACGCTGATCGCACGACGCGCATCGAGCAGGTTGAAGGTGTGGCTGGCCTTCATCACCTGCTCGTAGGCCGGCAGCGGCAGGTTCACCTCCACCAGCTTCTGCGCTTCACGCTCGCAGGCGTCGAAGCGATGGAACATTTCTTCCACGTCGGCGTATTCGAAGTTGTAGGTGCTCTGCTCCACCTCGTTCTGGTGGTAGACGTCGCCGTAGGTCACCGGCTGGCCATCCGGGCCGTAGGTCCAGACCAGGTCGTAGACGTTGTCGCAGTTCTGCAGGTACATGCACAGGCGCTCGAGACCGTAGGTGATCTCGCCCAGCACCGGCCGGCACTCCAGGCCACCAGCCTGCTGGAAGTAGGTGAACTGGGTCACCTCCATGCCGTTGAGCCAGACTTCCCAGCCCAGGCCCCAGGCGCCCAGCGTCGGCGACTCCCAGTTGTCCTCGACAAAGCGCAGGTCGTGCACCAGCGGATCGATGCCCACCGCCTTCAACGAATCCAGGTACAGCTGCTGGATGTTGTCCGGCGCCGGCTTCATCGCCACCTGGTACTGGTAGTAGCGCTGCAGGCGGTTCGGGTTCTCGCCGTAACGGCCATCGGTCGGGCGCCGCGAAGGCTGCACGTAGGCCGCATTCCAGGTTTCCGGGCCGATCGCACGCAGGAAGGTGGCCGGGTGGAACGTACCGGCGCCCACCTCCAGGTCGAGCGGCTGGATGAGCACGCAGCCCTGCTGGGCCCAGAACTGGTTCAGGGTCTGGATCAGGCCCTGGAAGGTGATCGGAACGGTCGGGGTCGCGGACATGCGGACGAGTCTTGGCCGGCAAAGGGGTGCGCTAGTATAACGGCCGACCTGCGGGGCATTCCGTACCCGGAAGGAGCAGGTGGATGGAACATCGGCTGCCCGCGGGCACGCCTGGCGACCCTGGCGCGGTACCGTTGCCGCCCGGTCGCCTGCAGTTCGAACAGGTTGCGGCGGCCCTGCTGGCCGATGGCGTGGTGGCTGCGCACGAACGCGAGCGCATCCGTTTTTCCGCACAGGGCGCCCGCAACGCCAGCGAAGTACATCCCCTGGTGCTGCTGTCCAACCTCAAGCTGGCCGCCAGCGACGGCGGCGACCTCAATCTGGAACGCCTCACCGAATGGCTGGCGCAGCGCACCGGCAACCGCTACCTGCGCATCGATCCGACCCGGGTCGACGTCGCTTCGGTCACCGCCGTAGCCTCGCACGCCTACGCGCGCCGCCATCGCTTCCTGCCGCTGGCGGTGGACAGCGAACGCGTGCTGGTGGCCACCAGCGAGCCGCTGGCACAGGAATGGCTGCGCGATCTGCAGCACCTGACCCGCCTGCGCATCGAGCTGGCGGTGGTCAATCCGCTGGACCTGCACCGCTACACCATGGAGTTCTTCGGCGTCACCCGTTCGGTGCGCGGTGCCCGTGGCGACGTGCGTGGCGAGGCCGGTACCCCCCTGCCCAGTTTCGAACAGCTGGTGGAACTGGGCCGTACCGGCGACGTCAATGCCGACGACCAGCACATCGTGCACATCGTCGACTGGCTGCTGCAGTACGCCTACGAGCAACGCGCGTCGGACATCCACCTGGAGCCGCGCCGCGACATGGGCCGCATGCGCTTCCGCATCGACGGCGTGCTGCACAAGGTGTTCGAAGTGCCACCGGCGGTGATGACCGCCGTGGTCAGCCGCATCAAGGTGCTGGGACGCATGGACCTGGCCGAGCGCAGGCGCCCGCAGGATGGCCGCATCAAGACCCGCTCGCCCGGCGGCCGTGAAGTGGAAATGCGCCTGTCGACCATGCCCACCGCCTTCGGCGAAAAGTGCGTGATGCGCATCTTCGACCCGGAAGCGGCCTTCAAGAGCATCGACCAGCTCGGCTTCAGCCCGCAGGAAGCGGCCGGCTGGACCGCCCTGGTCGAGCGCCCGCACGGCATCGTGCTGGTCACCGGCCCGACCGGTTCGGGCAAGACCACCACCCTGTATTCCACCCTGAAACGGCTGGCCACGCCGGACGTCAACGTGTGCACGGTGGAAGACCCGATCGAAATGATCGCGCCGGAATTCAACCAGATGCAGGTGCAGACCAACATCGACCTGGATTTCGCCAGCGGTGTACGCACCCTGCTGCGGCAGGACCCGGACATCATCATGATCGGCGAGATCCGCGACCTGGAAACCGCGCAGATGGCGGTGCAGGCCTCGCTGACCGGCCACCTGGTGCTGTCCACCCTGCACACCAACGATGCGCCCTCGGCGATCACCCGCCTGCTCGACCTGGGCGTGCCGCATTACCTGCTGTCATCCACCGTCAACGGCATCCTCGCCCAGCGCCTGGTGCGCACCCTGTGCCCGCACTGCAAGCAGCCGCACACCCTTGGCAGAGCCGATTGGGCGGTGCTGGCTGATAGCGAAGCTGCATATCCAGATGCCGCCACGCCCTGTCGGCCGGTCGGTTGCCTGGAGTGCCGGCGCACCGGATTCCTCGGCCGCATCGGCCTGTATGAGTTGCTGCCATTGGGCTCGCGCCTGCGCGGGCTGATCCGTGCGGACATGGATCTGGCCGGTTTCAACCGTGCCGCCCGTGCTGAAGGAGTGCGAACCCTGCGCCAGGCCGGGCTTGAAAAGGTGGCACAGGGGCTGACTACAATCGAGGAAGTCCTGTCCGTACTGCCTCCCCCGGATGAATCCAGCGCCCTTCCTGATCGTTGAAACCGGCCGCCCCGTGCCGACCCTGCGCCGTTACGGGCGCTTTCCGCACTGGATCCGGGTGGCCGCCGGCCTGGAAGAACACGAGACCGTCGTGGTCGACGTCGAGCATGGCGCCGACCTGCCCGATCCCCGCGATTTCGCCGGGGTGCTGGTGACCGGCTCGGCCGCCTTCGTCACCGACCACGCCGAATGGAGCGAGCGCAGTGCCGCCTGGCTGCGACAGACCGCCCACGACGACGTGCCGGTGTTCGGCATCTGCTACGGCCACCAGCTGCTGGCCCACGCGCTGGGCGGCGAAGTGGCCTACAACCCCGCCGGGCGCGAATCGGGGACGATTGAACTGGCACTGGACCCGCAGGCCGCGCAGGACCCCTTGTTTCACGGCCTGCCGAGCCACTTCCCGGCCCACGCCACCCATCTGCAGACCGTGCTGCGCGTACCCGAAGGTGCCGCCGTGCTGGCGCGCTCGCCGCTGGATGGCTGCCATGCCTTCCGCTGGGGCCGCCAGGCCTGGGGCGTGCAGTTCCATCCGGAATTCGCCACCCACCACATGCGTGGCTACGTGCGCGCACGCGCCGATTGCATCGGCCGACACGGCGGTTGTGCGCGCAGCATCGAGCGCGCGGTCAGCGCCGCCCCGCTGGCGCGCCAGCTGTTGCGGCGCTTTGTCCGCCAGGCCCGGCTGTCTTCAGCCCAGCCGGTGGCAAAACAGGGATAATCGGCGGCACGGGCACACCGCCCGGCCCCTCCTGTCCCTCCCCGGATGTCCATGAAAGAGATTCGCAAGCTGCCAGCCTCGGCGGGCGCCCAGTGGTTGCTGGATACGTTCTCGCTGTATCGGCGCGCGCCGCTGCAGCTGGCCCGGATCGGTCTGACCTGGCTGCTGGTGAACTGGGTGGTCACCCTGCTGGGGACGATGCTGCCCGGCACCGCTGGCCTTGCCCTGCAGATGATGACGCTGGTGATTTCACCGGTGATGTTCGGCGGCATGCTGTACGCCATGGGTGAGATCGACCAGGGCCGCCCCGGCCTGGCGACCCACCTGCTGCAGCCGATCCGCGACCGCCGTGTCAGCCACCTGCTGGTGCCGCTGGCAATCCAGGTGCTGGCCGTGCTGCTGCTCGGCGCACTGCTGTACCTGATGATCGGCCGCGAGGGCTTCACCGCCTTCAGCGACACCATGACCAAGATGCAGGAACTCGGCCGCAGCGGGCAGCAGATCAGCCCGGAAACCGCCGCCGAACTGGTCGCCAACCTGCCGGCGCAGCGCATCGCGCTGTGGATGCTGCTGGTGTTCTGCACCGCCGTGGCCCTGACCCTGGCGATGTTCACCCAGCCGGCACTGGTGGTGTTTGATCGGCAGAGCGGCATGCACGCGCTGCGCCTGAGCCTGCAGGGCTGCATCGAGAACATCGGCGCCACCGCCGTGTTCACCGTGCTCGGCCTGATCGCCGCGTTCTGCGTCTATGTGCTGTTCGTGATCGTGGTCCAGCTGGGCATGCTGATCGGCGGCCCGCTGGCGGCGGCATTCATTGCGCAACTGGTGTTCACCACGGTGCTGATGCCGCTGTATGTCGGCGCGGTCTACGCAGCCTGGAAGCAGATGTTCGTGCATCGCGGCAGCCGCGGCGCACCGCCGGTACCGCAGTCGCCGCCCGCCAACGACGTCTTCCACGCCTGAGCGGGGCTCAACGGTAGCGCCGGGCCATGCCCGGCGGATGGATATCACCTCACGCCACGAACGCCGGGCATGGCCCGGCGCTACCGGGAATCAGGCCGCAGGCTTCTTGACCGCCGAAGACGGCACCAGCCAGCGCGCGGCGTGGATGCCCAGCTCGTACAGCAGGCACATCGGGATCGCCAGCATCAGCTGCGAAACCACATCCGGCGGGGTCAGGATCGCCGCAAGCACGAAGATGCCGACGATCGCGTAACCGCGCCCTTCCTTGAACTGCTGCGGCGTGATCCAGCCCAGCAGCACCAGGATCACCATCGCCACCGGCAGTTCGAAACTGCCGCCGAAGGCGAAGAAGATCGCCAGCACGAAGTCCAGGTAGGCGTTCGCATCCGGCGTGATCGCGATCACTTCCGGGCTGAAGGTGGTGAGGAAGTGGAAGACCGCCGGCAGCACCAGGAAGTAGGCGAAGGCGCAGCCGGTATAGAACAGCAGCACCGAGGACACCAGCAACGGCATCGCCAGGCGCTTCTCGCGTGCATACAGGCCCGGTGCGACGAAAGCCCAGAGCTGGTACAGCAGCCACGGCACCGCCACGAACAAGGCCACGAAGAAGGTCAGCTTCAACGGCGCGAAGAAGGCACCGGCCGGGTTGGTGGCGATCATCGTCTGCCCGTTGGGCAACTGCGAGATCAGCGGCTCGGCCAATGCGTTGTAAAGCTTCTGGGTAAACGGCAGCAGGCCCAGCAGAACCACGCCCAGCCCCAGCAGTGCACGCACCAGGCGCGCACGCAATTCAACCAGGTGTTCCACCAGCGAACTTTCGCCGAAGTCGTGTTCGCTCATGACGGGCGCTCCGTGCGGGCAGGCGCTTCGGCCGCGGTATCAGCAACGGTATCGCCCGCAGGTTCGGCAGCTGAAGGCGCGATGGCAGCATCTTCCGCCGAAGCCACCACCGGCCCGGGCGCATCCGCCAGATGTGGCGGCTGTTCGGCCGGGGCGGGTGCACGCACCTGCTGCGCCAGCGTGTCGCTGTGCTGTTGCATCTGTTCGGCCTCGCGGCGTACGGCTTCGCCGCTGGCACGCAGCTGGTTCTCGGTGTCCTGCATGCCCTGGCGCACGTCCTGCATCTGCCGCTTGATGTCTTCGGCCTGCAGTTCGCGTTCCAGTTCCTGCTTGACCGAATCCCATTGATTACGCGCGCGGCGTACCCACAGCCCGGCGAAGCGGGCCGCCTTGGGCAGGCGCTCAGGTCCGAGCACCACCAAGGCGACGACCGCGATCACCAGCAGTTCGCTGAAGCCGATATCAAACACCGCAACCGCTCCGGATCAACGCGCGTTGCGGTCGTGCTCGTCCTGCGCGGTGCGCGCGGCGTCCTGGCTGCGCGACTCATCGCCCAACTGTGCGTTCGGCTTGTCTTCGTCGTGCATGCCCTTCTTGAATTCCTTGACCGCCGAGCCGAGATCCTTGGCACCACTGGTCAGGCGCTTGGTGCCGAACACCAGCAGGACGATGGCGAGCACGACCAACCAATGCCAGATGCTGAAACTGCCCATAAGTCGCTCGTTACGTTAGTGATCAGATTGCCGAGCATAGCGCACCGGCTGTAAGCCGGCGCGCGTGACGAAAGTCAGTTGTTGCCCAGCGTTTCAGTGCGGATTTCACCGTCGTTGACCGGCTGGAAACCCTGCTGGGCCGGCGGCGGGGTCTGCGGCACGGCCTGCAGCGGTGCCGTGGTCGCCTCAACCGGTGCCGCAGGTGCTGCCTGAACAGGCGCCGGGGCGGGCGCTGCGGCGGCGGCCGGACGCGATGCGTCATTGCCACCATTGCGGTTGTTGCGCGCCGCGTAGGTGGCCTCTTCCAGGCGATCACGGAAGGCGACCACATCCATCGACGGCGAGCCTGCGGCGCGGCCCTCGAAGATCATCCGCGGCGTGGTGTTGCTGCCGTAGGCGTCGAGGTTGGCCGCATCGTCGATCTGCAGGATCGCGCCATCCAGGGCCACGCCAGCGAACAGGCCACGGGCGCGCGACCACGACCAGATTTCAGCCTTCAGCTGGCCATCGGTGGCGGCGGCGGCATTGCGGCCGACCGGGCCGGCGGCCACACCGGCGTCGGCGCCGAGGGTGAACTTGCCGTTGACGAGGTTGTCCAGGCTGCGGTCGTTGCGGAACACCAGCACCACGTCCGAAGACTGCACGCCGGCCTGGAAGCCGATGCTGCCACCGGTGAGCTTGATGAATACCGGGTTGGACCACGCACCGTTGGGCATGCGCACGGACATCAGGCCGTGGCCACGGCGACCGCCGATGACCAGACCGGCCTTGATCGTGTCGGGAATGACGATGACCGCGCGGCCTTCGTCGAGCAATTTGTCCGGAATGCCCTGTTCGGGGATTCCCTGGATTTCAGCCAGTACACGCACCGCGTTGCGGGCGCGCTGGTCTTCCTGCGGTCCGGCCATGGCCTGGCTGGACAGCAGGCTGGCGGCGATCAGCAGGGCTTGGATCGGGCGACGCATGGCAGGCTCCAGAAGTCAGTCCATAGGAAGATATAGCAAGTGACTGAAATTAGTAGTGTTGTGATGAATCCCCAATGAGCGTTGCCTGCTCACATTCACCTCATCGATGACGCCGATCCGAATCCTGCATGCCGACGTGACGATGGAATCGGCGACAATACCGCCCATGCTCGACGCACCCGATACCGCTGTACTGGCGGTCAACCTAGGCACGCCCGAGACGCCGACGGCTCCCGCCGTTCGCCGTTATCTGGCCGAATTCCTGTCCGACCCGCGCGTGGTCTCGATACCGGCACTGCTGTGGCAACCCCTGCTGCGCGGCCTGATCCTGCCGCTGCGCAGCAGCCGTTCGGCTGCCAAATACGCCCAGGTGTGGCTGCCGGAAGGCTCGCCGCTGATGGTCCACACCCGCCGGTTGGCGCAGGCGATGCAGGCCCTGCTGCCGACGCTGCGCGTGCGCCATGCGATGCGCTACGGCGAACCGGCGCTGACCACCGAACTGGATCGGCTGGCCAGCGAGGGCGTGCGCCGCATCGTGGTCTTGCCGCTGTATCCGCAGTATTCGACCACCACCACTGCCTCGGTCGAAGACCGCGTGGATGCATGGCAGCGCAGGAACCCGCAGGTCACCGTCAGCCTGGTGCAGGACTATTCGATCGACCCGGACTGGGTTGCCGCCGTCGCCGGCTCGATCCAGCGCTATTGGCAGCAGCAGGGTCGCGGCCAGAAGCTGATGTTCTCCTTCCATGGCATTCCGCAGCGCCTTGCCGATGCCGGGGATCCCTATCCGCAGCGCTGCGAGGCCAGTGCACGCGCGATCGCGGCGGCGCTGGGCCTGGGCGCAGACGAGTGGCAGCTGGGTTACCAGTCGCGCTTCGGCCGCGAACGCTGGCTGCAGCCCTACGCCGAACCCAGCCTGTGGGCGCTGGCCGATGCGGGGGTGAAACAGATCGACGTGGTCTGCCCCGGGTTTGCCACCGACTGCCTGGAAACGCTGGAAGAAGTCGCCATGGGCTTCACCGAAACACTGGCCGAGCGCGGCGCGCAGATGCGTTACATCCCCTGCCTCAACGCCGAACCGGAACACGCCCGCGCATTGGCGCGGCTGGCCGTGGCCTCGCTGGCATGACCCTGCAGCCGTTTGAACTGCAGGTCGCGGGCGTCCGCGTTGCCGGCCTGCGCCGTGCAGGCGAGGGACCGCGCGTGCTGGCCCTGCACGGCTGGCTCGACAATGCGGCCAGCTTCGTACCGCTGGCGCCACATCTGCCACAACTGGACCTGGTAGCGATCGACCTGCCCGGACACGGCCACAGCGCCCATCTGCCCACCGGTGCGGTGTACACCACCCCGGCGGCGATCACCCATGTACTCGATGTCGCCGACGCGCTGGGCTGGGACCGGTTCACCCTGATCGGCCATTCGATGGGTGCCGGCATCGCCAGCCTCACCGCAGCGGTCAGTGATCGCGTCGAACGCCTGGTTGCCATCGAGGCGCTCGGCGGCCTGCGCGGCCCGGAAGAAGACACCGCCAGCCGTCTGCGCGAACACGTTGATGCCACCCGCGCACTCGCGCGCAAACGGCTGCGCGTATTCCCCGATCTGGCCGCACCGATCCGCGCACGGATGATGACCAACCAGCTCAGCGAAGGTTGCGCACGCCTGCTGGTCGAACGCGGTGTCGAGCCGGTCGAGGGCGGCTATCGCTGGTGCAGCGATCCGCGCCTGATGCTGCCCACCGCGATCCGCCTCAGCGAAGGCCAGATCGACAACCTGCTGCAGGCCATCAGCTGCCCGACCCAAGTGATCTACGCCACGCCTGCGCAGTCGTACTATCCCGAGCCGATGCGCAGCGAGCGCCTGCAGCACCTGCGCGATGGCCGCCTGGCGGTGTTCCCCGGCAACCATCATCTGCATATGGAACACCCGGCACAGATTGCCGCAGTCATTGATGCCTTCCTGAGCGGAAACAGCAACGCGCGCTGACCATCGTCGGCTGCACGCACTTCACTCTGCGCCACTGCGGCCGATAGAACGGTAGTGGGCCCCTGCGCCCACAGCACGCAGGCCCCTTGTGCCTGCGGCTCGTTCCCGGTTCTGCAAGGAAGACCGCATGTCCCGTCTGCTGCACCGTCATCCACAGGATGTGGTCACGGTGACTGTCCTCCGCGTCGCTATCTGCGCCGCATTCCCTGAATTCCCCGATCGTGCCGTCGTTGCGCTCATCCGCGCAGGGCGTTGCAGGGTCGCTGCCGTCCGTTGATCCAGGAGTTGCCGATGTCCATTGCGTCCTCCCGCCCGCCCGACCAGGGCCGTCTCCCTTATCTGCAACAGCTGGCCCAGCGGGGCGATCGTCGCCTGCTGCTGGGCAGCGCGGCGTTCGCGTTGATCGGCCTTGTGCTGGCCGTGCGCGGCACGTCGGCACCCGCGGCGAGCGCTGTTGCTGCAGCGGTGCTGCCAGCCGCGTGGCTGGGCGGGCGCCTGGCCGGTCAGGCCACCGCACGCAACGGCTTGGCGGTGCTGCTGTCACTGCAGTTGAGCCTGCTCTGCCAGATCGGCGGATTGAATGCCGCGTTGCCGATTGCGCTGCTGCTGGGCGTGCTGCTCACCCAGCGTGACCGCCTGCCGGTGTGGCTGGCTGGCGGCATCGGTGTCATTGCCGTACTGGCACCGTTGCTTGATGGGGCGGCCGTGCTGCCACCGCTGTTGAATGCCATTGCCCTGGCGGTGCTGACGCTGGTTCTCGGCCAGACCGCCGCACGCCTGCGCCAACAGAGCGAGGCGCTGGGCCACGGACCGCACCGCCTGGCCGCATTGGCCCGAGACATCGCGACCAGCGCCGACCTCGGCGCACACACCGATGCGCGCAGCTACGCGCCCGGTTCACTGGCCCACGCGTTGGCCGATACCGCACGTCATGTGCAGGCGCAGCGGCAGCGCGAGGCCGAAGCACACGCTGAGAACGCGCAGATCCGCCAGGCGCTGGATGCCTCGCGCACGGCGATGATGATCGCCGACAACGATCACGTCATCCGCTACGTCAACCGCTCGGTGGTGGCACTGCTGCGCAACCAGCAGGCCACGCTGCGCCAGGCGTTCCCCGATTTCGACGCCGAGCGGCTGGTCGGCAGCAGCATCCACCGCTTCCATGCCAATCCTGACCGCATCCGCGGCATCCTCAACGGGCTTCAGGCAACGCACAACGGCAAGGTGCGGATCGGCCCGGTGCATTTCGCCCAGGTCGTTACTCCGGTATTCGATGTACAGGGCACGCGCCTCGGCTTTGCGGTGGAATGGCATGACCGCACCCATGAGCTGACGCTGGAGAATGCCGTCGCCGGGATTGTCGATGCCGCCGCACACGGTGATCTCGAGCAGCGCCTGCAGGCCAGCGAAGGCGCGAGCTTCCTCGATGGCCTGACCGGTGGCATCAACCAGTTGCTGGATACCCTGGGCAGCACGGTCAACGAAGTGCGGCAGATGCTCTCGGCGCTGGCCAACGGCGATCTCGACCGCCGCATGCAGGGCGAGTATCACGGCGCGTTCGCCGCCATCCAGCGCGATGCCAACGCCACCGCCAGCCAGCTGGCGCGCATGGTCGGCCACATCCAGCACTGCGCCACCACCATCAGCACGGCCGCCAGCGAAATCGCCGCCGGCAACGGCGCACTGTCCGAGCGCAGCGAGCGACAGGCCGCACACCTGCAGGAAACGGCCGCCTCAATGGAAGAGCTGACCGCCACCGTGCGCCAGAATGCCGCGCACGCACGACAGGCCAGTGAGCTGGCCGCGTCCACCCAGGGCGCGGCAAGTGATGGCAACCACGCCATGCAGCGGGTGGTCGACACCATGCAGGCCATCGAAGGTGCATCGAAGCGGATCGGCGACATTACTGGTGTGATCGACGGCATTGCCTTCCAGACCAACATCCTGGCGCTCAACGCCGCCGTTGAGGCGGCACGCGCCGGCGAGCAGGGGCGCGGGTTCGCAGTCGTGGCCAGCGAGGTCCGTGTGCTGGCGCAGCGATCGGCGGCCGCCGCCCAGGAGATCAAGGTCCTGATCGACGAGGCAGGCCGTCAGGTCGGCGAGGGTGCCCAGTTGGTGGCCGATGCCGGACAACGCATGCAGGGCATCGTCGGCGGCGTGGAGAACGTAAGCCACCTGATGCGCGAGATCTCGGCGGCATCGCAGGAGCAGTCCTCTGGTATCGAGCAGATCAACCAGACGGTGGTGCAGATGGACCAGGCCACGCAACAGAACGCAGCCTTGGTGGAAGAAGCCACCGCAGCGGCACGCGAACTGCAGTCGCAGGCAGGTGAACTGAACCAGGCGGTATCGGTGTTCCGGCAGCGCGAGGCGGCCTTGATCGACTGAGCGTGGACCAGCACCGTGCTGCATGAAAGGCGGCGCCCGCAGGGCGCCGCCTTTTTGTTGGGCGTGGTTTCCGGTGGGGTTCATCGGCTCAACGAGTACGAAGGCAATCCGTTCAAGGCTGCCCGCGACACGATGATGAGGGCCGAGGGCACCTGCCGTTGCGGCGAAGTAACTCCGCCTGCCGTTGAGCTCTACAGAAAGCGACGCCCCTTGGGCGCCGCTTTCTTGTGCGTGAGTGCTGGAGCCCGGTAGTGCCGGCCGCTGGCCGGCAACCACGTGCAGCAGCGTGAGATTCATGGGGTGCCGGCCAGCGGCCGGCACTACCCTTGCTTTCTCGCGCACAAAGAAAAACCCCGCTGCATGCGCAGCGGGGTTTTTGGGTATAAACCCTGGCGATGACCTACTCTCGCATGGCTTAGGCCACACTACCATCGGCGCAGCTACGTTTCACTTCCGAGTTCGGGATGGGATCGGGTGGTTCCATAGCGCTAATTTCACCAGGGAGGCGGTTGGAGTGTCGCTTGGACGTCGTATCTTTGCAGGGGCGGGCATGGTGATGCCTGCGTTGCAAAGAGACGCGCCTGAGCGCCTGCCTCTCGTTTGGTCTTGTGACGTAGCGTGCACTTGGATCTATCGACATGTCATGTCGGCCAAGGCAACTTGAGGTTATATGGTCAAGCCTCTCGGATCATTAGTATCAGTTAGCTCAATACATTGCTGTACTTACACACCTGACCTATCAACCACGTAGTCTACATGGTTCCTTCAGGGGGCTTGTGCCCCGGGAGATCTCATCTTGAGGCGCGCTTCCCGCTTAGATGCTTTCAGCGGTTATCGCTTCCGAACATAGCTACCCGGCAATGCCACTGGCGTGACAACCGGAACACCAGAGGTTCGTCCACTCCGGTCCTCTCGTACTAGGAGCAGCCCCTCTCAAATCTCCAACGCCCATGGCAGATAGGGACCGAACTGTCTCACGACGTTCTGAACCCAGCTCGCGTACCACTTTAAATGGCGAACAGCCATACCCTTGGGACCGACTACAGCCCCAGGATGTGATGAGCCGACATCGAGGTGCCAAACACCGCCGTCGATATGAACTCTTGGGCGGTATCAGCCTGTTATCCCCGGAGTACCTTTTATCCGTTGAGCGATGGCCCTTCCATACAGAACCACCGGATCACTAAGTCCTAGTTTCCTACCTGCTTGATCCGTCGATCTTGCAGTCAAGCACGCTTATGCCTTTGCACACAGTGCGCGATGTCCGACCGCGCTGAGCGTACCTTCGAGCTCCTCCGTTACTCTTTAGGAGGAGACCGCCCCAGTCAAACTACCCACCATACACGGTCCCCGACCCAGATAATGGGCCCAGGTTAGAACGTCAAGCACGACAGGGTGGTATTTCAAGGATGGCTCCACCACAGCTAGCGCCATGGTTTCATAGCCTCCCACCTATCCTACACAGACGAACTCAACGTTCAGTGTAAAGCTATAGTAAAGGTTCACGGGGTCTTTCCGTCTTGCCACGGGAACGCTGCATCTTCACAGCGATTTCAATTTCACTGAGTCTCGGGTGGAGACAGCGCCGCTGTCGTTACGCCATTCGTGCAGGTCGGAACTTACCCGACAAGGAATTTCGCTACCTTAGGACCGTTATAGTTACGGCCGCCGTTTACTGGGGCTTCGATCAAGAGCTTCGCCTTGCGGCTGACCCCATCAATTAACCTTCCAGCACCGGGCAGGCGTCACACCCTATACGTCCACTTTCGTGTTTGCAGAGTGCTGTGTTTTTGATAAACAGTCGCAGCGGCCTGGTTACTGCGACCCTCTTCAGCTATAGCTCGCACGAGCCACCAAAAAGGGTGCACCTTCTCCCGAAGTTACGGTGCCATGTTGCCTAGTTCCTTCACCCGAGTTCTCTCAAGCGCCTGAGAATTCTCATCCTACCCACCTGTGTCGGTTTACGGTACGGTCTGCGTAAGCTGAAGCTTAGGAGCTTTTCCTGGAAGCGTGGTATCAGCAACTTCGCCATAAAGGCTCGTCTCGGTGCTCGGTCTTGAAGGATCCCGGATTTGCCAAAGATCCAAACCTACCGCCTTTCCCCGGGACAACCAACGCCCGGTATGCCTAACCTTCTCCGTCCCTCCATCGCACTTACGCGAGGTGCAGGAATATTAACCTGCTTCCCATCGACTACGACTTTCGTCCTCGCCTTAGGGGCCGACTCACCCTGCGCCGATTAACGTTGCGCAAGGAAACCTTGGGCTTTCGGCGTGCGGGTTTTTCACCCGCATTATCGTTACTCATGTCAGCATTCGCACTTCCGATACCTCCAGCAGACTTCTCAATCCACCTTCAACGGCTTACGGAACGCTCCTCTACCGCGTACATATAAATATGCACACCCCAAGCTTCGGTTCTGTGCTTAGCCCCGTTAAATCTTCCCCGCAGACCGACTCGACCAGTGAGCTATTACGCTTTCTTTAAAGGGTGGCTGCTTCTAAGCCAACCTCCTGGCTGTCTGTGCCTTTCCACATGGTTTTCCACTTAGCACAAAATTTGGGACCTTAGCTGTGGGTCTGGGTTGTTTCCCTTTTCACGACGGACGTTAGCACCCGCCGTGTGTCTCCCATACAGTCCGTCTCGGTATTCGGAGTTTGCAATGGTTTGGTAAGTCGCGATGACCCCCTAGCCATAACAGTGCTCTACCCCCGAGAGGATACATATGAGGCGCTACCTAAATAGCTTTCGAGGAGAACCAGCTATCTCCGGGTTCGATTAGCTTTTCACTCCTAATCACAGCTCATCCCCGTCTTTTGCAACAGACGTGGGTTCGGGCCTCCAGTACCTGTTACGGCACCTTCACCCTGGCCATGACTAGATCACCCGGTTTCGGGTCTACTGCCCGCGACTATGCGCCCTTATCAGACTCGGTTTCCCTTCGCCTCCCCTATACGGTTAAGCTTGCCACGAACAGTAAGTCGCTGACCCATTATACAAAAGGTACGCAGTCACTCCTTGCGGAGCTCCTACTGCTTGTACGCACACGGTTTCAGGATCTATTTCACTCCCCTCTCCGGGGTTCTTTTCGCCTTTCCCTCACGGTACTGGTTCACTATCGGTCGGTCAGT